>NZ_PYCI01000045.1:0-45205 GCF_003015105.1 Chroococcidiopsis sp. CCALA 051
GATTAAATCTCATCCCAACTACCAAAGTCTACGTTCCTACGGCACTATCGCCGCCTGATTCTGTCCGATGTATTGATATAGAAAACTGGTCTTTGTGGTTGGATTTACAGATTTTGCTAAAAACGATTGTGACTGTAGCTCAGAAAACAGGAGCTTACTGAAACATACTTATCGCTCGTGTATTAAAAAGATCTTATGGAATATCAAGAACATCTTAATTTAGATTTGCAAAAGTATTGGGAGAGCCTAAAACGCAATTGGTTACCTGCTGTAGCTACTTTTGGATTAGTTTCTGTCCTTGCAACCTTAGTAGCATGTTTGCAACAACCTGAATACGAAGCTCAAGGAAAACTACTATTAAAAGTTAGCCGTACTCCTTCTCTAACAGGAGTAGGTCAACAATTTGAAGAATTAGATCCTCCTCTAGCAGCAAAGAGCAGTCCTCTCAATACAGAAATAGAGATTATTCGTTCTATTCCTCTGGTACAACAGACGATTAGTACCCTTAACTTAAAAGACCAAAATGGCACTTTTCTAGACCCACAAACAATTATCAAACAACAGCTCGATGTAAAAAATATTGGAGCAACAGATGTGTTAGTAATTTCTTATAAGAGTCATGATTCTACACAAGCTGCGGTAGTAGTCAACAAACTCATGAACCTTTACATCTCTAGAAATTTACTTACTAATCGTACTGAAGCTGTTACGGCGAATAAATTTATTGCCAAGCAATTACCTATAGCTGAAGCTAGTGTCCGCCAGGTAGAAGCAGCTTTGCGCCAATTTAAGGAAAAAAATCAAGTCGTAGCTTTGGATGAGGAAGCTAAATCGGCAGTCAAAATTATTGAGGAGTTAGAAAACAAAATCAAACAAACTGAAGCTGACCTTGCTGATGCTACTACTCGGTCGGTAAATCTTCAACAGAAAGTAGGTATGACTTCAAAGGATGCCTTAGCTATAAACTCTCTCAATCAGTCTTTAGGGGTGCAAAAAGTTCTGGAAGAATTACAACAAGTAGAAAGCCAAATAGTAGTCCAACAAAATCGCTTCTCAGATAATAATCCTACGATTATCAATCTAAAGCATCAAAGAGATAGCCTCAATTCATTATTACACGATCGCGTTCAACAAGCGCTTGGGACTCATACGCAAATATCCAATCGGAGTTTACAAATTGGAGAAAGTCAACAAAAACTGATTGAAGATTTTGCTGCTACGGAAGGAACGCGCTTGGCTATACATAGTCGTTTGACTTCATTATCTAAAGCTCAATCTAGCTTTAAAAAACGACTCACGACTCTACCCAAATTAGAACAGGAACAGCGAGAGCTACAGCGAAGACTAGCAGCAGCTCAGTCTACTTACCAAACCTTATTGCAGAAATTTCAAGAAGTGCGGTTGGCAGAAAACCAAAACACAGGTAATGCTACTATAATTGAAAACGCCTTAGTTCCTACAAAAGCTTCTATTCGCAAACCAGCTTCGATCGTCATTTTAGGAATTTTATCAGGAATTTTTCTTTCTACAATCGCCGTTCTAATTTTAGAAATAACGGACAAATCTATTAAATCGCTTCAAGAAGTCAAAAAAATTTTTGGCTACGCAGTAGTAGGTGATATTCCTCAGTTTGGGCAAAAAGTTAATAGTCATCGTCAGGATGAACAGCAAAATATTCCACCAGTTTTTGTAAGAGAAATGCCTGATTCTTCTATCAGTGAGGCATTCAATATCCTTCAGGCTAATCTAAAATTCTTTCATCTATTACATCCAGCAGATAGTATATCGATTCAAGCCACTCACGCAAAAAGGAAAATTAAGCCATCTCTCAGTCTCGGAACTTTTATCAGTAGTTTGAAAAATTCCAATAAAGCCTTCAAAACAATTGTGGTAACAAGCTCTATCTCTAGAGAAGGTAAATCTACAATTTCAGCTAATTTAGCCGCAACCATGGCAGAAATAGGACGTAAAGTTCTGCTAGTAGATGCAAATATGCACCATCCAATACAGCACCAAATTTGGAGATTATCTAATACATCTGGTTTAAGCAATATTCTAAGCGGTCAAGCTGGATTTGAGGTCATAGAAAAGTCTGATGTGGCTAATTTAGATATTTTGACCGCTGGAGTCATACCTCCTAAACCTATAGCTCTGCTAGACTCTCCACGGATGGCTTTATTAATTGATTATTTTGCTGCTCGCTACGATTTTGTAATTATCGATGCGCCTGCTTTCAGCTATGCGGCTGATGCTCTCACTTTGAGTCATATGAGTGATGGCGTTTTATTTGTAGCACGACCTGGATTACTTAACTACGTCAGTGCTGATGCTGCTAAGGAGTTATTAGAGCGTTCTATTCAAAAACCTCTGGGTTTAGTCATTAATAATTGGAGTAAAGAAGAAAAATTCAATCATTCCTTAGTCTCTTTCAGAAAAATGAATTTAAAAAACAATAACATATCCTCTAAAAAAAATCCTTTTAAATACAATGGCTATACTCATAATTCTACATGAGGATTGACAAAGTTTTGGAAGACTAAGTACTCGATCGCAAAAATCATTGCCAACTAGTAAAACAAGCAAAATTGTTGAACCTTAGAAAAAAGTTGAGGAGCGTATGAAAAAAGTTTTAGGAATATTGGGGGGAATGGGTCCTCTTGCGTCTGCGGAGTTTTTAAAAACAATCTATGAGTTTAATCTTGCTGATAGAGAACAAGAAATGCCTGCATGTTTTCTTTACTCCGATCCGACAATTCCCGATCGCACAGAAGCGATCGCTAATGGCTTAGATGATTTATTACTTAACGATCTAATTACAGTTCTAGAAACACTTTATTTATTGGGTGTTGATAAGATTGTCATCCCTTGTATAACTATACATTATTTTCTTCCCAAGGTTCCATCAATTTTGAGAGAGAAGATCGTGTCTTTGGTCGATTTAATTCTAGAAGAAGTCTTAAATAGGCAAGAACATCAACTTTTACTCTGTACGCAAGGAACGCTGAATACATGTATTTTTCAACAACATAGATTGTGGAAATGGGCTGAACCATACATAATTGTTCCGCAAGCAGAGCATAAACAGATTCATAATCTGATTTATCAAATAAAAAAAGAAGGTATTCAGAAATCTGCTTTGGTTTTCCTCAATACATTACTAAATAAATATGAAGTAAATTCTTTTATTGCCGGATGCACTGAATTTCACTTGCTTGCAAAGTACCTTATCCAACATAATGCTCGATATTATCGCGTCGTAGATCCGCTCTTAATTATAGCAACAAATTTAAGAAGATTCATCGATTTACAACCACACGATGCAGATTTTACAACTATCGATTCGAGAAGGCGATCGCCTATTTATTCCTTCAATGAGCGTTAACCAAAACCAGTTTTTATTGGACGGTCAATATGTCACAAATACATAAATCACAGGGTAAGTATGCGAAGGCAGCTTTTGCTCTACTACGCTTGTTTGGGTTCAAATCAATCCCAGCGATCGCCAAAATACTACAAACATACATACCTTTTCCCTTACTTCATTTATATAGAACGTACAAGTATAATCTTTCTACCGTAATAGATCGGCAGCTATCAAATTTTTTCCGAAATCAAGTAGCAACAACTAAAAAGTTAATTGCTAATAGAAAAACAATCTTGTTCTACCCAGAGTTTCCTACTTCTGGGGCAATTTACTATATCTGCCTCTTTCTAGGTTATAACGTCACTAATAACCCCGAAGCAGCTTTCGATCTATGCATTAAGTGGAAAGATGCAACTTTTTCCCCAAAGGATTACGTACTATTTCGATTATCAGTTCAAAATCCAATTCTTAGCATTGTCAATATAAACTGCGAAAATATTAGCAAAACATATGTAGATCGAGTATTTCACACTGTGTTTGGTTACAGCGTCACTGTAGATCCGCTGACATATACCGGACAATGCGTGATGAAGTCCGACCTAAACGGTCAGCACGACGGCAAGATAATTTCTTGTCCGATTGACGCAGTAGAACCAGGTATTGTTTATAACAAACTCATCGATAATGAAGTAGAAGACGGCAAAGTACTACTACTAAGAGTTCCGGTATTTAAATATATAATTCCCTTTGTTTATTTAAAATACTTCCCAGTCGAACATCGCTTTGGTAGATCTTTTGCTCACCTAATTTCGGTACGGTTAGCGGAGGCTCAAGACATTTTTTCTGAAGTAGAAATGAGTAAAATTTTATGTTTTTGCCAAAAATTAGGTCTAGATTATGGCGAATTAGACATACTCAGAGATAGAAGAGATCGACGATTGTACATTGTTGATGCTAATAATACTCCCTCTGCCACTATGATTTACAATCCTCTCGATCTACCTCTCGATAAGCAGAAATGTTTTCTGTCTCCCAGCGATCGCCTAATTGCTCTGCAAAAGCTAGCTCAAGCCTTTAAAACAGCACTGTTAAATCCATCAAAATTGTAACTAGGGTATCCTATGATGGACATCCGGCAAAAAGTAGTCAAAGGTGTAGTTTGGTCTGTGATTCAGCACTGGGGTAGTCAGACAATCTCCTTTGCTGTATTTTCTCTCCTAGCTCGCTTACTTAAACCAGAAGAATTTGGTCTGGTTGCTTTAGCTAGCGTTTTTATCGCTTTGATGGAAATCTTTCTCGACCAAGGATTATCTCAGGCGATCGTTCAACGCCAGCAATTAGAGCCAGAGCATCTAGATTCTGCTTTTTGGGCAAACTTGACAGTTGGTATATTACTAACTATATGCAGCATCATTTTTGCTAAACCAATTGCTAATTTATTCAACCGTCAACAACTAGCACCAATCTTGCAATGGCTGTCGCTGAGTTTTTTGTTGAACTCCTTCGGTTGCGTACAGCAAGCAATTTTTCATCGCGAATTGGCTTTTAAGTTTGTCGCAGCGCGATCGCTCTTGGCAACTCTAGGCGCTGGTACGATTGGCATTACTATGGCGGTTGCTGGCTTTGGTGTTTGGAGCCTTGTCGGTCAAAAGTTAGTGGGTGCTTTAGTAGGAGCTGTGGTTTTATGGAGTGCTAGTGGCTGGCGACCAAGATTTTGTATTTCTGTAAAACACTTCCAGGAATTGTTTGCTTTTGGTATTAATGCGATCGGATTAAACGCAATCAATTTCTTTAATCGCCGCACTGACGATTTTTTAATCGGATATTTTCTCGGTCCTGTAGCACTAGGGTATTACACCATTGCCTATCGAGTGTTATTGGTCATGACGCAATTACTAATTACCGTCACTAACCAAGTTGCATTACCTACTTTTTCTAAACTGCAAGCAGAACCCGAACGATTGCAACGTGCGTTCTACACTGTGACGCAACTAACAAGTCTCGTCGCTTTTCCAACCTTTATCGGTATGGCTGTGTTAGCGCCTGAAGTCGTACAGATATTATTTGGCAGTCAGTGGCGATCGAGTATTCCAATTATGCAAGTATTAGCATTTGTTGGCATTCTCCACTCGATGTTTAACTTCAATTCCACTGTAATGATGGCTAAAGGTAAACCAGCTTGGAAATTGGGGGTAAACTGTCTGACTGCTGTAGTTAATATTTTAGGTTTTATATTAGTAACTCGTTGGGGAGTTGTAGCTGTTGCATTAGCTTATGTCATTGGTAGCTATTTGACTTTTCCAATTTCTATATATGTAGTGCGTAAATTAATTCCTTTACAACCGATCTCCTATCTACGTCAATATGCGATCGCGATCGCGGCAACCTCGGTTATGGTAAGTGCTATTTTGGCAGCCAAATATTTTTTGCCTAGTTTGCTCTCTCTACCAGCCTCACTAGCGATCTATACGCTAATCGGTGCTGTTTTTTATGCTCTAACAATTTTCATACTCGCTCCAAAGTTATTTTGGCACATTCTGAGTTTCATGCGTCAGCTGATTCGCTCTGACAGAGAAGGTAATGAGATATGAACGATCGACCTTTAGTTAGTATAATTATCAATAATTGCAACTATGGTTGTTACGTTGACAAAGCAATTGAAAGTGCTTTAAATCAAACTTATTCTCATCTGGAAGTTATTGTAGTTGATGATGGTTCTATCGATGATTCTCGCGAAGTCATCGCTCGTTATCAAGATCGAGTCATTCCAGTTTTGAAAGAGAATGAAGGTCAGTCATCAGCATTGAACGTCGGATTTAACATAGCTAAAGGTGATATTATTTGTTTCCTTGATGCCGACGATCTGGCTCTATTAGAAAAAGTTTCAGAAGTTGTCAATGTATTTAAAAATAACCCAGATATCGGTTGGTGTTTTCATAGCATTAAGGTAATGGATATGAAAACGGGTAAGTTGCTAAAACGAATATGCCATGACAATGTATATGTAACTATCACAGAGGAAACAAAGCAGTCGCGATCGCAAAAATGCGATTTTAGAGCGTCAATGCTCGAACAAGGAAAAGTAGATTTTATTATACCTCCGACCTCTGGTTTGTGCTTTACACGTTCTCTGCTCCAGCAAATTTTTCCCTTGCCTCAGTATAAAACTCATAAAACCTCAGCTGACCGCTGCTTGAAATTTTCGGCGATCGCGTTAAGTCCAGGTTTTTTCTTAGATCGAGAGCTAACTATTCAAAGAGTACACGATTGTAACGCTTACACTGCTAGGAGCGATCGACAACAATATATGGCAAGATCGATTTTAATTATGGCTAACTGGATGAGAGTTAGATTTCCAGAATTAGCAAAGTTTACTAATAAATCTTTCGCCAAAGGACTTAGCATTTACTGGCGCACTGGCGGAGTGGAAGCATCAGCTAAAGAACTTGTCAAAAAATATCTGGCTTCAATTTCAATTCTAGAAAGGCTGGGAATTAGTTTAAGAGCAGTTTACTATAGTTTAAAAATTTGGGAGCGATAATAATTCATGTGTTCGTTGTTGCAGTCGCTTGGTAGTCGATCCCCCAACCCCCTTAACAAGGGGGCATTAGTTCCCCCCTTTTTGTTGCAGTTGCTTGGCAGTCGATCCCCCAACCCCCTTCAAAAGGGGGTATTAGTTCCCCCCTTTTTTAAGGGGGGTTAGGGGGGGATCGAGATCTGAAACTTCAAACGTTTAACTTCTATATTTTTAACTACAAATCTGTAAGAAATAAACATCAATTAAACTCAACTCAATAGAAGATGAAACTACAGATTGCCATCCAGAAAAACTTATTTGAAAAAGGATTTGTAGTTTTAGCTCTACTACTTTTCTCAGATGCTTTGATTTCGCTTTTCCGCCGTCAAGAAGGATTTGTACTTGATGCGACTGAAGGCGATCCAGTCATGCAAATTTTTTTATTTGGGGTCTATGCAGTCACCTTCTTCCTGATTCTGCTGCGGTGGAAAAGTGTTATGCAACTCGTACTTAAGGAAAAGCTATTAATCCTGCTAGTCGCGATCGCGCTTTTCTCCGTGCTTTGGTCTGTTGCACCAATAGTCACTCTTCGCCGTAGTGTAGCACTCGTCATGACAACTTTATTTGGGGTGTACTTAGCGACGCGCTACAGTTTAAAACAGCAATTGCAGTTGCTCGCGTGGACTCTAGGTATAGCAATAGTACTCAGTTTTCTGTTTGCGATCGCCCTGCCAGCTTACGGAGTTCACCAGGAAGGGGGACACATCGGCGCTTGGCGAGGAATCTTCGTGCATAAAAATGCCTTGGGTCGAGCTATGGGTTTAAGCGTGGTGTTGTTCTCGCTTTTTGCTCTTTATAGCTACAGATATCGATGGATTGCATGGACTGGTTTTGCACTTTCGGTTGCCTTAATGCTGCTGTCAACGTCAGCAACACCCCTTTTGTCTTCCCTAATTGTTCTCGCTCTATTCCCACTCTACAGCCTGTGGCGGTGGCGCAATCCTCTATTCATGCATTGTGTTGTCATGACAATGACGCTTGGCGCAGCTATGGTTCTATGGCTTTTGAGTCAAGTGGAAGCAATTCTCGCTGCTACCGGACGGGATTTAACTTTTACCGGACGCACAGAATTGTGGTCTGTTTTGCTGCAAGCAATCCAAAAATCTCCCTGGTTGGGTTATGGATACAGTGCCTTCTGGCTGGGTTGGCAGGGCGAATCTGGAAGGGTATGGAACGTACTGATTTGGGAACCTACATACGCTCACAATGGTTATTTACAATTAGGACTCGATTTAGGCTTACTAGGTATTGCAGTATTCGTCTTGGGATTCTCGATTTACTTTGGGCGATCGCTAATCTGGGCGCGTACTAACCAAACTGCCACAGGAATGTTTCCATTAGCATTTTTAACATTCTTGTTGCCGTATAACATGACCGACAGCATTATCTTGCAGCAAAACAATATTTTTTGGATTTTTTATGTTTCCACGGTTTTCTCAATGACGATTCAGCCTCAGCCAGCTAAACCGCCTGCAACTCGGAAATTTTCAGCATAGGAAAACAATCAAATATGCTTCACAAACCCGTCGTCCTAATTTATAGAAATAATCTCCTGCCAGCCTCAGAAACCTTTGTGCAAAAACAAGCAGAAGCCTTACGGGATTTTATTCCTTATTACGTAGGCTCTCGTCTCGTACAAGGTTTGCAACTTCCTCAAGAGCGCCGGATCGCCCTCAACCAAGGTGGATTGTTAGGCTTGACAAATGAGCTGTCTTATAAGTTATGGGGGAAAACATCTGTCGATTTTGTGCGATCTTTACAGCGACTTCATCCCGCACTGATTCACGCTCATTTTGCCCCAGATGGGGCGATCGCTTTGCCACTAGCGCAATGTTTACAAGTCCCGCTCGTAGTTACGTTCCACGGTTATGACGCTACTATGCACGATAAGTATGCAAAAGCCTCCTTCTGGAGTCACCGCGTTTATCTGCGTCGTCGAGAGCTACTAAAGCAGAAGGCACGGCTATTTATTGCGGTTTCTGAGTCTATTAAGCAGAAGTTACTAGAGCAGGATTTTCCGTCAAATAAAGTAGTTGTACATCATATTGGTGTCGATACAGAAACTTTTCAACCCGATCCATCCGTGCAACGTCGTCCAATCGTGCTGTTTGTGGGACGGCTAGCTGAGAAGAAAGGGTGTAAATATCTGATTCAAGCTATGAATCAAGTACAAGCAGTAATGCCAGATGTGGAACTGGTGATAATTGGTGATGGACCGTTAAGGGTTGATTTAGAAAACATGGCAGCGATAAAACTGCGTCACTACCGTTTTCTCGGAACGCAACCGCCACAAGTCGTAAAAAACTGGATGAATCAGGCGCTTTTGCTGGCTGCACCAAGCGTAACGGCTGCTACAGGAGACTCAGAGGGGCTTCCTATTGTTCTCATCGAAGCTCAAGCAATGGGTTTGCCAGTTGTCAGTTCGATGCATTCTGGTATCCCTGATGCTATATTACACGGTCAGACAGGTTTCCTGGCTAGAGAACGAGATTGGAGGACACTAGCTGAATATATTTTGCTCTTACTTAACGACCGAACCTTATGGCAGCAACTTAGCCAAAACGGTCAAGAACGAGTCCGCACCCGATTTAATCTTCGCAGTCAAACTAGTATTTTGGAAGATATTTACTACACTACTTTGCGACCCAAGGTAAGGACACAAATAGTTCATAACTCAATCTCGCAATCCTAACTTTTCCCAATTTGTTACCTTTTTGTTCCTAGTTTGACACTTTTGTTGTTGTAAATTAAACATCAAGGTTGAAGATAACAGCTTCTGAGATTTACTATCAGGTTTGCCAGTTTATTTTCACCGAAAAACATCGAGTTGGATGTAACACTCTTCCCACCATGTAGTAGGGTGGGCATTGCCCACCTTTCCCTAAAGCTTAAATTGCTAAACACTAGTATTAACCATCTATAGCATTCCGATCGAACTGTACAACACGCAAAATGAATGTCATTACTCGTTTGTGATTTCGTAATGACAACTTACGACTTACAACTTCCAAATCTTATGCATCGATCGCAAGTGCTACAGATAACAAGGAGTGAAAATGATGATGAAACTTATCAATCTAAAAGAACTAGTTTGCTCTTGGTTGGATGGAATTGAGATTCGTGACTCTAAAAAAGCCCATTTATTGTGTAAGGCAATTCCATCCAGTTGTCCGTTTGAGCGCGAAATCAAGTTCTTCAATCGCATCCTAGTTCATATTCCGCCCCTATGCAAGTTAAATCCTTTTTACGAGCAAGTGGTAAATCTTCGCTTTAAAGCCCTATGCTATCTAGCGGACGAATGCGGAGAGGATATAGCAATATATTGCTAGTACTTAACGCTGTCAAAAAATTAGTTAAGCAGTCATTGCAATTTTTGCAGAATTTAAGGACTAATGACAGTGTTTTAGAACTGTAAATATGGAACACAAAAGTGTGATATGCAGGCTTGGCTACTTATCTGCTGCCCCACGAGCCTCTACTCGTCCTGACGCTGAAGCAGGCGGACCGCGATCGCATATGTTGGGAGTGATGAGAGCTTTTGCAGCTCTCCAATGGCAAGTTCATCCTTTTATTGTAGGCGATCGCGTCCCGCGTAGTTGGGTGACAAAAGGCTCGGAGCGCGCCGTAACAGCAGGATTTGTTCGGACTCTTGGATCGGATTTAATCCGCTTGTACATGAGTAACCTCAATGCAAGACGAGCTTGGCAAGAATTAGCTCAAAAGGTAGATTTGGTTTACGAGCGTCGTGCTGCGTTGCAGTCTCTAGGTTGGATCTTCAAGCAGCACGGTATTCCCTGGATTTTAGAAACTAATTCCCCTTTATTCTATGAGACAAAAGCAGAGCGCAAGAATGTTGTTTTAAGCGATCTCGAACGTCAATTAGAAATTCAAGCCTACCGAGAGTGCGATCTGCTGGTCTGCGTTACCCAAGCACTCAAAGAAATTATTGTTCGAGAAGCAGAGATCTCACCAGAGAAAGTCATTGTCTTACCCAACGGCGTAGATACTAGTGTTTTTGACTCCGAGGGTCGTCATCCCAAACGCATATTCGATAACTTCACAATTGGATTTGTCGGTAATCTTTACCCTTGGCAGGGTTTAGACGATTTGCTAGAAGTCCTTAACGACTTGCAAACAGATGGCTTCGATCTGTCTCTGGTCGTTGTAGGAGACGGTCAGATGCGACAGGAGTGGGAATCTAAAGCTCGTAGTTTGGGTTTATCAAACCGGGTCGAGTTTGTCGGTCAAGTTTCCTGGGACGAAGTACCCGATTATATCGCCGGATTTGACTTAGGATATTCCGGTCATGTCAAAATGCAAATCGGTACAATGTATCATTCGCCGCTCAAAATCTATGAGTACATGGCGATGGGCAAACCAGTTTTAGCTTCGGCTTTTGAGGATGCTAAGTTCGCGCTGCGAGATGGGAAAACTGGATTTTTGTTTCCTTCTGGCGATAAACAGGCGCTTAAATCGGCATTGGTCAGAGCTTATGAGTCGCGGGTAGCGTTACCAAACATGGGAGAGCTAGCTCGACAAGAGATCCTCACTTACCACAGTTGGACTGCCCGCGTTCGGACATTAATTGAAACAGTTGAGCAAATCTTTAGGGATAGGGAACAATGAAGCAGTCCTATTACCTGCTTGGAGTGTGGGTGAATGCATTGACAATCTCGGATCTCAATCGCCTCATTGCCGAGGCTGTTAAGCGTGACGAACGATGGATTATTGCCAATCACAATTTACACAGTCTTTGCATCTACCACAAAGACCCAAAGATGCGTGCCTTCTACGATCGCGCTGACTACATACATGCTGATGGTATGTCTCTAATTTTGCTGGGGCGGTTGCTGGGCTTGCCTCTTAGACGAGAGCATCGAGTTACATATGTAGACTGGACAGATCATTTGATGGCGGTAGCCGCGCAGCAAGGTTGGCGCATATTTTATTTGGGAGGTAAACCAGGAGTCGTCGAGCGGGGTGCTAGTATACTACGACAGCGATTTCCTGGCTTGCAATTAGCTACAGCTCACGGTTATTTTGACGTGCATCCGAGCAGTTCAGAAAACCGAGCCGTTTTGGACGCGATCGCCGCTTACCAACCGCACGTACTGATGTTGGGTATGGGTATGCCTCGACAAGAACACTGGATACTAGATAACCTCGATCGACTGTCTGCCAATGCGATTTTGACTGCTGGAGCTGCTATGGACTACGTAGCAGGAGCCGTACCAACTCCCCCTAGATGGGCGGGACAATTCGGTCTAGAGTGGCTGTTTCGTTTGCTGGCTGAACCGCAACGGCTCTGGCGGCGCTACTCAATTGAGCCTTTGTTGATCTTGAGGCTATTAGCCACCGAGTTATTAGTTAAAGAACGATGACTGGGAGACGTAGGTTTTTGTTAGGTTTGGGTGCTTTAGCAGGTGTAGGTGCTGGCGCTAGTCAAGCTCAGTCTGGGTACGATCGGCAGATATTAGCGGCAGATACAGACGCGGCGATCGAGAATGCTTCTTTACGCGAATGGGCAGCAGCGAAGGGATTAGTCTATGGAGCCGCTACGCAAGAATACATGCTGTCATCCAATCCGCAATTTGCCAGCAGCTTTGTTCGAGAGTGTGCCATGCTCGTGCCAGAAGACGAATTGAAGTGGAAAAGTCTTCGCCCTAGTCCAAACCGTTTTGACTTTACGCGCAGCGATCGCCTAGCTCAGTTTGCCAAAACTCACAATCTACTTTTTCGCGGACACACCTTGTTATGGCACGCCCG
Organism: Chroococcidiopsis sp. CCALA 051; assembly: GCF_003015105.1. Taxonomy (NCBI): domain Bacteria; kingdom Bacillati; phylum Cyanobacteriota; class Cyanophyceae; order Chroococcidiopsidales; family Chroococcidiopsidaceae; genus Chroococcidiopsis; species Chroococcidiopsis sp. CCALA 051. The sequence continues at coordinate 12,708 of NZ_PYCI01000045.1, forward strand.
ATTACCATCATGGTTTAAATCGACGGTCAACCATCGGAATGCCAGACAGATAATGCTGGAACACATCACAAAAGTTGCTGGGCATTATGCCGGACAGATGCATTCCTGGGATGTGGTCAACGAGGCAGTTTTTCCCGAGGATGGACGGTCTGATAGTTTGCGAATTACGCCGTGGTTGAGGTTTTTGGGTTCCGATTATCTCGACATAGCATTTCGCGCCGCCTTCGCAGCAGACCCGCAGGCATTGCTAGTTTACAACGATTATGGTATGGAGTATGACACACCTAAAGATGAAGCAAAGAGAACTGCTGTTTTAAAGTTACTAGAGCGTTTGAGATCTCAGGGAACTCCCGTGCAGGCTCTTGGTATTCAAGCTCACTTATGGGGGGGAGAGACTCGCTTTAACCCTAGTCAATTAAGGGCTTTTCTGAAGGATGTTGCAAGTCTCGGTCTGAAAATTCTAATTACCGAACTGGATGTGACAGACAAACACCTGCCATCAGATATTCATCTCCGCGATCGCCTAGTTGCCGGAGTTTATCAAGATTATCTGTCCGTGGTATTAGATGAGCCAGCGGTCATTGCCGTCATCACTTGGGGACTGAGCGATCGCTACACTTGGCTGTCCCAGAAGCAAGCACGCCGAGATGGGGGAGCGGTACGTCCCTTACCACTTGATGCAAACATGAGACGCAAGGAGGCGTGGAAGGCGATCGCCCGTGCTTTTAAGCAAGCGACACCTTTATAGCAGGGTCTCATTCTCAATTACAGTTGGTGCTGGCTTTGTCACATCCAACTGGCTCGATAATCCCGCACGAACTCTTCCATACTAATAGGCGATCGCTGCAACAAATGTCTGACATCTTCGGTAACTTTTGCTGCCAACCCCAAACGTGCTGTAGTGTAAATTCCCAGCATTACCACAATCAACTCAGGCTGTAACCCTCGAATATACATTTTCCGGGCAAATTTTAAGATAGAAGGATGAGTGTAAACGATTTGTCTTCCTAAAACATTTGTAAAGATCTCGGCGATTTCATAATAGTCCAGTGCCTCGCTTCCAGTCAGCGGATATGCCCGATCCTCATGTCCTGGTTCAGTCATCACTTTTACGGCGATAGCGGCAATGTCCCGCACGTCAATAAAACTTGTCTTACCTTTACCTGCTGGGACAAAAATCTCGTTGCGATCTCTAATATCCTGACAATGCGTTGTACTCAAGTTCTGCATGAAGAAACTTGCCCGCAGAAAGGTATACGCTAGACCAAGAGATTTAATGTAGGCTTCGATCTTAGCGTGGGGAACGATCGCCATGCGTTCTGCTCCCAGGAGAGATAGAAAGACAACGCGATCGACACCTGCTGCTTGGGCTATTGTCAGCGCGGGATAGATATATTTCTTCACCTGCGAAATCGCAGGTGGTCTGACCAAGAACAATGTATTAATTCCCCGAAAAGCAGGCTCAAAAGTCTGGGTTTGCTCAAAATCAAAAGCAACAGACTCTACACCAGAAGGTAGGTGAATGCGCGAATCAGAATGACTTCGTACAGCAGCTTTGACTGAATATCCCCGTTTGCTCAGCAAACGCACAACTTCAGAACCAACATTGCCTGTAGCGCCCGTTACCAAGATGTTATTACTCATTCCCGCATTCTCTCAAATGTTTGGAGAAACTGCAAATGATGATGTGTTGTCTTCACAGCATTAAACTTTGGAATGTCTATAGTAAAAATATTGAAGATTGCATTACTTCTCTATTGAAAATTCAGTAATTATATTGTATTTATCTATTGAGTAAGTTGAATTACTCATAGTGCAGTTTTGCCTTGCAGTATGGTTATCTTTCCTATGATTTAAATTCGATTGCAGGCAGAGAAGAAAGCAAAAGAATGCGAACTTACTCCGAAAGATTTAGCCTTGCGATCGCTTTTTATAAACTCTAAACTTATGAAAAGAAACAGCACTGTATGAGCGTTATACCGTTGTGGCTCAGGAGCGCGCATTGAAGGAGAGCGATGTCAAATGTGCGAACAGTGCAAATTAAGGACATCGATGGTGTGGAGTTTTTATCGCTTCCTCCACTTTGTTACCGTCGAGGGGAGGCGCAATCCTCCATCAGAGCGGTCTTAGATGGTTTACGTCGAGTGTCCTCCTTCATTAATCGTTAAAAGCCGAAAAGATTGCCTTGCTGACTGGAAGCAAGCGATCGCATTCCATTGGAATCTCCCTGAACAGTTTTGCAACATTTACTGCTGACGAGATAGACCCTGGTTAACTGCTCGTACAGCAGTTTGTTTGTTTCGGTCGGTAGGTAATCAAGGTAATAAATTTCAAGTTCGCTGCGGAATTCTTCATATATTGCAGTCGAACTTCAATTGAGTCTTCAGTTCTTTTAAATCTTTAGTTCTAGAGGAATCCGGTTTGATTATCGAAAAAACCTCAATATGGGTAGGGTGTGTTACGCGCTTGCGTAACACACCAAAAACTGAGAGTGATGCGTTAGCCTTTGGCGTGACGCATCCTACGTAGATTTCAAAAATTAAATATGAGTTCTATAGTTATCTACTTTTCGTCTTTACTGTATACCGCATACAGTCAAAAGAATGCTAACTCACTCAAAAAGTTTCACCCTAGCAACCTGGCAATCTTCTGTCTTAAGATTTTTTTAAGATTTAATTTGCACTCTTAAATGTGTAGTGTAAAAATTCGTCAAACATGAGGACAAACTGATGAAAACTAATTTAGTTACGAGTACCAGTCTGGTTGCTGCCGTGAACGACAATAACCTCGAATTAGCAAAAAAATTGATTGCTAGCGGAGCGGACGCTAACCAAACGGACAGTTATGGAAATAGCCTGCTCATAATTAGTGCTGCCAATGGTGACTCTGAAATGGTCAGGCTGTTGCTTAACTCTGGTGCTAATATTCGTGCGGTTGACTCTAGCATGAAAGGAACTGCACTTCACGCCGCTTCTTATCTGGGGTATCCAGCAGTGATGAAAGTTCTAATTGAATATGGGATCGATCTCAATGCTCAGGGTCCCTACAACGGGTACTCTGCTCTCCACGATGCGGTTGTGCAAAATAATATTGAAGGGGTTAAGCTACTCGTAGATGCGAGCGCACAGTTAAATACTAGAAGCAAGTATGGGGATACCCCTTTGGAGCTAGCAATGAAATGTAGGCGTAGAGAGATTGTTAGCATTCTCGCATAGGTAAAAACCCAATCAATGCTCGAATGGACAACTGTTAACTACTCTCAAAGATACGTCGCCATTCCAGCAAATAGACATAGTATCAATGGAATGTCAGCTAGTTGAGAGAATTCTACCTCGACACTCTCCAAAACCAACTCTGGCATAGCCTTCCTGCTCGCAGTATCCGCGCAGCTCAATTTCATCTCCGTCATTTAGGTAGGAACTTACCTCGCCTGTTGGCAGTTGAATCAACTTTGAGCCACGCTGAGTGATTTCGAGTAAACATCCTTGCGTTCCTGCTTCAGCGCCAGAAACTGTGCCACTGGCTAGCAAATCTCCAGAGCGGAGATTGCAACCATTACTTGAGTGGTGAGCAAGCATCTGAGCTAAAGTCCAATACATCGATTTGAAAGAAGCGCGACTTAGGCGCAACGGCTGCATTCCCATAACACGCATTTGCTCTGAGCAGACTAGTGCTTCTACCGTAAGGTCAATGCCACCTAGTTTAGTATCATGCGCTGAGGAAAGATAAGGCAGTGGTAGCGGATCTTCCTGGGGACGTTGAAAAGATGCACAACGGAATGGTGCTAGAGCTTCTAGGGTTACTACCCAAGGAGAAATTGTCGTTGCGAAGCTTTTGGATAAGAAGGGACCGAGGGGCTGATATTCCCAAGCTTGAATATCTCTTGCCGACCAATCATTCACCAAGCAAAGCCCAAATATGTGTTCCTCCGCATCATCAATTGAGATGGGGTGACCTAGCTGATTTCCATTACCAATGAAGAAACCAACTTCCAGTTCGTAGTCCAAATGTTGAGAAAATCCGAAACTTGGCACTGACTCCCCAGAACTTCTCCTCTGACCCTTGGGACGCGCGATCGCAGTCCCGCTAGGCACGATGGAAGAAGCACGACCGTGGTAAGCGATCGGGACGTATTTGTAGTTAGGCAGGAGTGGATTGTCGGGACGAAACAACTTACCAACATTAGTGGCATGAAAGATCGAAGCATAGAAATCAGTATAATCGCCGATATCCGCAGGTAATAAAAGTTCTGCCTCAGACATCGAGTAAAGAATTTTGCTTTCTAAGGGGGGATTTTGGGCATCGGCTCGTAAGAGCTGACTCAAGCGATCGCGCAATGCTGAGGCTGCTCTACTTCCCATCACCATCAATTGATTTAATTTAGGTGCAGTACATGCAGCTTGTAGTTCCTGGGGAAGTTCTTGCAGCAATCCAGCTTGGCAACACGCAGTTAAATCTAAAATTCGATCGCCAATCGCCACCCCAATTCGGGAATTATTGCTGTTCCGAGGTCGAAACACGCCAAACGGCAGGTTTTGGATCGGAAAATCAGTGTCCTTTTGATTTGCCGATTCAACCCAACTGCGTAAATTTGGATTGTGGGTGCGATTGATGGGACGGATCATGCGGGAGACAAGGGAGACACGGGGGACAAGGGAGCAATTCAAAATTCAAAATTAAATCGCGCACCACACAATTACCAATTACCAATTACCAATTACCAATTACCAATTACTAATTTAAAACATGCTTGAGGTCGTTGACTGGCTCTTGAAAGGAGCAGGAACCGAATGAGCGGAAGAAATGTTGTCGAGCTGCTTCTATCTCTAAAATATCTAAACAGCGATCGCGCCAGCAAATACTATCTTGTTTGAATTGGAAAGTGTTGCTGGATGCTTGGAGAAGTTCTAAGGCTTCTGTTGGCGTGACTTTTTGCCAGTATGCGAGTGCTGCTAAAGTTGCCACATTCAAGAAGCCATGCATTAATGTGGCAGGACTGTCTGGTTCGCTAGTCAAGGGATATTGAGCTGGTAAGGGGTGGTGCAAACCTGCGGTTGCTTTAAAAGGAACTTGGGCTTCGGCAAATGAAAAGATGCATTGGCTCAATTGAGTAACGCTGGGAAAAGCATTGATGGTTGCGCCGCCAGTGCGAATTTTAGCTGCTGCACCAGTATGCCGCAGAACCTTTAAATATGGCTTTAAGTCGCTATTAAAGGGAATTTCAAAAAATGCTTCAACTTCAGTAGGAAGATCGGACGACACTCTTTCTATTTCTGGAGGTGAAAGAGCAGAAAATTCAAGAGCTGCGATCGCTACCTTGTTGCCAATGTGAAGGGATTGCACCTGCTCGATTTCCGATTCCAGTCCCGAAAGAATTACACTGAGCGACCAATGCTTTAAAGAAAACGCCGACAATAGTTCCGCGAACTCCGACAAACGGGAAATTGGGATGACAAAGCGACTCAGCATCCAAGCGTAGGGTGATGCCGAGTCTTGGACGTAATTTTCCATTGCTTGTCGCAAGTCAAGCTTTGCTGGGGGAAACAGTCCGGCATAGTCTACAACTGAGGTGAGAAGTGCTTTTAGTGATGCGAGCATTAGATCTCATTTCCTCCTGACGCTCTGATTTAAAACGCGCCTCTGTTGCTGTCCGCTGCTGTGTAATCTCTACTCTTAAATTATCCCCTACCGCTGGCAGAAGTTATACACGAAGTTATACATCTGATTGAACTCGATCGCAAACAGACAGCTTTCATACTATGAATACTAATCAATAATTGATTAGTATTCATAACTCAAGGAGTGTAACGCGAAAAAGTGGAGTCAGACCAATTTTTCGAGAGTATGCATCTTGATATGAATAGGCTCAAAAAACCAAGCATGATTCAACTGGATTACAAGGAGCGATCGTTATGGTGAAACTTCTCAATCTACGGGATTTGGTTGACCAATGGTTTGATAAGATAGAAGTGCGCGATCGCAAGATTGCCAAATTATTATGCCAGTCGATCCCAGCAAGTTGCCCTTTTGAACGAGACATTAAGCTTTTTGGGCGTACTTTATTTCACATTCCACCTCTGTGCAAGCTAAATCCTTTTTACGAGCAATTGGTTAGCCTGCGGTTCAAAGCTCTGTCCTATCTAACGAATGAATCTGATAAGCATAAAGCACTATATTGCTACTAATGAGAGTGCCTTACGGCAAACAAGTTTTACTAAGCGATCTTTTGAAGCAATAAAGATCTCCCCAAGCTACTGCCGCAATTGTAGACAGTCAGTCGGTAAAACTGGAGTTTAGACTAAATAGCCGAAAACAAAGAAAGATAGGGGATGCACTTGAACACAGTTCCCCTATTAGCAGAATCGCCAGAACAGTATGATGTGCGTTAGCGCAGTTATCACTATTCTTCTGACCCCTACCGCTAATCGAAAAGTCCCAGTTGCTTCACTGGGACTACGCTCGGATTTACCTAATTAGCTGTAGCGTATAGATATAGCCTCAAGCTTTAACTTCAAACGGGTGCTTCATCTTCCCCTAACTGCTGCTCTACTTTACCAATCGCCGCATTAATGCCTGCTAGTTTTGTCTCTAGATCGTCTCGCATCCACTTGAGAAACCAAAGCCTACGTTCTAAAAAGCTTTTGCGAGACATAGGTTCGCGCTCCTTTGCAGCTACTACCCCAAAAAGGAAACATAGCTTACCTCAAAAAGTTATTTCTATTTATTATTGTGTCTCTATTCGCACTGCGGCGGGTAGGAAAATCGTAGAGAGAAAACCGATCTATGTCAGCCTGTCCCCATCGTAGCTTCTTCGTCTTCATCGCGATGCCGAGGGTGAAACGCGCTTGTCGCGACCATCGCCCATATACCAGCAGTCTTTCTCGCATTTCAAACCACCAGAAGGGGGTTTTTGTGGCTCAATAATATATAGCATGACAAGCAAAAATTTTTAATGTCCCCGATCGCTTTTCCCTAATGACATGGAATCAAAAATTGGTAGGATTTTGCTAATAGGAGTGACTGGCGGCACTGGCAAAAATGCAGTCAAGGGATTTCTCGATACTGGAGTGACTGACTTGCACGCCATTACTAGAAAAATCGACCTGAGCCGCCCCAATTTGTCAAAGATAAGTGATGCAGGCGTTGAGCTAGTTGAGGCTAACTTGGATGATGAAGCATCGCTTCAAGCAGCTTTGAAGGGAATTTCGGCTGTCTACTGCCACGGTTTGTCTGCCGATGCTGCTAAACCCGATCCACAAGAGATCGAGAGAGCGCACCGACTGGCACGAGCGGCTGTTGATGCCAAGATCCAGCATTTGGTGTATAACTCCGCTGGTGGAGCAGATAGAAATTCTGGAGTCAGCCATATCGAGCAGAAGTATCAGGTGGAGCAAGTTTTCAAACAGGCTGGCTTGCCAACAACTATGCTCAGAGCTTGTCTATTCATGGAAGAGTTTTGGAAGAAGTACACGCGACCATCCATCCTCAAAGGGGTCTTCTCCTTTTCGCTTCAGCCCGACAGACCGCTACATCTAATTACAACTAGGGATATGGGACGCATTGCTGCTTATGTGATGAAAAATGCACAAAAGTACATTGGTCAAGAAATTGAGCTGGCAGGCGACGTGCTAACTCCTTTACAAATGGCGCAGAGTTTCTCAGAAGCACAGTCCACGCCAGTTGTCTACAGAGAAATACCTGCATGGATATTTCTACTTCTTTGGCGATGGGAACTATTTGCCCTGATTAAGTGGTATCGTACGCAAGGCTATCAAGCCGATGTTAGGCGCTTAAGAGAAGCGGAATTTCCCAGACTCCTGACTACATTTAGTGAATTTCTGGCAGAAACTCACTGGGCAAACAAAGAACTTACTTACGAAAATCTGTGAGCAGAGGCGATCGCTTCCTATCCCTTCTAATCCTCTCATCAAGCTTCGGCACTTTCCGCACCGTGCGCGTGGAAGCAGTGGTAGAGGGTTCTGCAAGTGAATTGGCGGATAAGCTAGAACTGACTAGCGAACTGAATCGCAGCGAAGCAGAGAGCGTCGCGCTGTTAAGCGGTTCCTTTATCAATACTTTGGGTAGAGGAAATCCTACACTAGGACTTGCCACAATAGCAGGTTCTACCCTATCCAACTTCCAAGACAATATTACCGAGATTGGTGAGGTTTTGAGCATTGATGAATTACGCTTTCCTACCGCAGCAGTAGAAATTGGAGCGTGGCTTTTTTTGAGACTTATGTAGCAGGTTCGCAGCAATACCGTCCCTATCTGAGTGCTGATTATGCTCGGTCTATTAGTCAAATGCCTTTAACTCTAAGCTTAATACAATCTCTACCTTCAGATAGTTTGACTCAATAAATCAGACGATATCTACCGTTTGGCTGCACCAGTTTTCCACTATTTCTATGTAAGCTCGAAGGGGACATTTGGCTGGTGAGTTACTTGGCATAAATTACTACGCACTCGAAAGAAAAAATTCTTAAAAAAAGTATCAGATAAATGAGCCATTCGGATTCTAAACGCACGGAACCAGAATATCAAACGATAAAGCAAGAGGACGATACACTATCTCGCTCTAGAAATGTAGTATCGGTCGAAAAAACTGGTGAGGTGCAAGACAATTCCCCTCCCGAGCGAGTACGGACAAAACCTTCCTCTAGACAGAAGCGCCAGTGGTTATCAATTATAGGCGCGATCGCTATCCTTCTGGGTGGGGGCTTTTTGGGTTGGCAGTGGTGGCAGCGTCAAGAGCAAGGTCAGTCACCACCAGGACAAAGCCAGCCGCGTGCTGTCCCCGTCAACACGGCAACAGTCACATCTGGCACTATAATTGAAAGCTCGGAATTTATTGCGAATTTGGAGTCGCGGCAGTCGGTGACTCTTTTGCCACAAGTTCAGGGACGAGTCGCGCAAATTTACGTCCAACCAGGTACTCAAGTTAAAGCTGGGCAACCGCTGGTGCAAATCGATCCTGACGAGCAACAAGCCTCTGTATCGGGTGCAGTTGCGGCAGCAGCAGCGGCTCGCGCTCAAGTTGCAACGGCGCAAGCTACATTGCGATCGCTCAGAGCAGAAAGGCAAGCTACTCTATCCGATCTAAGGCTGAGCCAAGAGCAGTACAAACGATATTCTGCTCTAGCTGGTCAAGGAGCAGTATCGCGAGAGACAAGAGACCAATATTACAATCAACTGCAAACAGCTCGTGCTAATTTGAATGCGATCGACAAGCAAATCGAAGCGCAGACATCGGCAGTCGCTCAAGCTCAACAAGCCGTACAGCAAGCAGAGGCAAATACTAACCAAGCACGAGTGCAACTGCAATACTTCCAAGTCAACGCTCCCTTTGCAGGTACGGTAGGCGCGATTCCCGTCAAAGTTGGCGATCTCGTCACACCTTCGACTCAACTAACCACCGTGACTCAAAATCAACCTTTAGAAGTGAACGTCTCTATCCCACGGGAACGGGTGGCACAAGTAGAAATCGGTACACCAGTAGAATTATTAAACGAACAAGGAGAGCAAATCGGTACGAGCAAGGTATTTTTTATCTCGCCCCAAGTGACAAACGATACGCAATCGATCTTAATTAAAGCATTATTTGCCAATTCCCCTACCCAACTCCGAGCCGATAGTTTTGTCCGCGCCAGAGTGATTTGGAACCAGCGACAAGGAATTTTAATTCCCACGACAGCAGTATCGCGGGTTGCAGGGCAAACATTTGTCTATGTGGTGCAACAAACAAAATCCCCAGAAGGGCAAACTCAACTAACGGCTCGACAGCAACTAGTGAAGTTAGGAGACATTCAAGACGATCGCTACCAAGTGCGATCGGGATTGCAACCAGGAGACAGGATCGTTACCTCTGGGCTGCTCAACCTCAGAGATGGCGCTGCGATCGCCCCCGTGCCAGAGCAGGGAGCAGGGAGCGCACGAGCAGGGGAAGAGAGCTGAGCGAGCAGTTTTCTACCAACTACCAATTACCAATTACCGATTACCCCTCATCATGTTCGTAGATTTCTTCATCAAGCGACCTGTCTTTGCTAGCGTTTGTACCATTATCATTCTGTTAGCAGGAGCGATTAGCATTCCCACACTACCTGCTGCTCAGTATCCCGAAATCAGTCCGCCTCAAGTCAATGTCACGGCAAACTACACTGGAGCTAGTGCAGAAATTGTCGAAAATACTGTCACAACTGTATTAGAGCGGGAAATTAACGGCGTTCGCGGTCAGAGGTACATTAGTTCTAGCAGCAATAACGATGGTAGCAGCTCGATTTCAGTCACGTTCGAGCCGACTCGCGACCAAGATTTGGCAGCCGTTGACGTACAAAATCGCGTATCCGTCGCCCAGGCACAGTTACCAGAAGCAGTACAACGCACGGGAGTGACGGTAACAAAGCGGTCTAGCACTCTGTTGTTGGCACTTGGGCTGTTTTCCGAACAGAACAAATACGACCCGATCTTTTTAAGTAATTATGCCGATATTTACCTCGTAGATGCCCTGAAAAGAATTGAGGGCGTTGGCGATATTACAATTTTTGGCGAACGCAGATATGCGATGCGCGTATGGTTAGACCCTAACTTACTCGCCAGTCGCAATCTTACAGCACAAGATGTAGTTGCGGCGCTCAACGAACAAAATATTCAAGTTGGTGCGGGGCGCTTGGGTCAACAGCCGCTCCCTAATAATCAACAATATCAAATCGACGTGCGAGCGCAGAGCCGCCTGCAAGATGTCTCCGAATTTGAAAACATCGTCCTCAAAACTGGTGCAGATGGGACGTTGGTGAGGTTGAAAGATGTCGGACGGGCAGAATTAGGAGCAGAAAACTACGATTCCTTCTTGCGATTTAGGGGACAAGATGCTGTAGGTTTAGGTGTCTATCAGTTACCTGGTAGTAATGCCTTGGAAGTTGCTAGTGCAGTTAAAGCTGAAATTCAAAGACTATCGCAAAGTTTCCCTCCAGGCATGAGGTATGATGTTGCCTTTGACACGACTTTATTCGTGCAAGAATCGCTTTCTGAAGTGGTAATTACGCTATTAATTGCGATCGCTCTAGTTATTACTGTAATCTTCTTGTTTCTGCAAAACTGGCGAATTGCCGTCATTCCTGCGATTACAATTCCTGTCGCTTTGATCGGTACGTTTGCTTTTATCAAAGTCTTCGGATTTTCGATTAATAGCTTGACGCTGTTTGGCTTAACTTTAGCCACAGGGATGGTAGTAGACGATGCGATCGTCGTAGTCGAAGATATTTCCCGCTTGTTGCAACAAGAAAACATGGAGCCGCGTCAAGCTGCATCGGTAGCGATGCACGAACTACTAGGTGCAGTCATTGCCACGTCTTTAGTGTTGATGGCGGTGTTTATTCCCGTAGCTTTCTTCCCAGGCACTACAGGGGCATTGTACCGTCAATTCGCGCTGACGATCGCCTTTTCGATCGCTATCTCTACCTTTCTTGCTATTACGATTACGCCTTCTTTAGCAGGTATTTTACTGAGACGAGAACAAACTACAGGCGGCTGGTTAGGTCGAATTTTCCACCAAATCAATCGTTTTCTTGACTGGTTGCGCCGCGGTTATCAAAAAATTCTCCATCGCCTAGTCAGAATCAAATACATCGTTTTGGCGCTATTTGCTGCTGCGATCGCCTTTACAGCTTGGTTGTTCGTGACTGTGCCTACTGCCTTTTTACCGGAGGAAGACCAAGGATATTTTATTACATTGGTGCAGGGTCCACCTGGAGTTTCTTTAAACTATACAGATGATGTAATGCGGCGAGTCGAGACGCAAATTCTCAAAATTCCCGAAGTGCAATCGACTTTTACTGTCGGTGGTTTTAGTTTTAGCGGCAATACTGCTAATAATGGAATTATTTTTACCTCGCTCAAACCTTGGGATGAACGTCAAGGTACGGGGCAATCAGTCCAAGCGATTACGCAGAAGTTAGGCGGACAATTAGCAGCAATTCCGCAAGCAAGAATTATTCCCACAAATCCACCAGCAATTCCTGGTTTGGGTAGCATTGGTGGCTTTCAATTTCAATTACAAGACAGAGGCAATGTTGGTTTAGATACCTTATTACAAACAGCTAATCAATTAATCGGTAGAGCCAGTCAAACAGAGGGATTGCAAAGAGTATTTACAACTTTTACTGCTAATACACCACAGGTCATAGTAGAAGTCAACCGCAACCAAGCTAAAGCACTACTGGTTTCTATTGACGATATTTATAACACGTTGCAGACTTTTTTAGGTTCGCAGTACGTGAATGATTTTAATTTAGAACAGCGCAGCTATCGCGTTTACGTACAAGCAGATGGACAGTTTCGGAATAACCCCGATGATATTCGCCAGCTCTACGTGCGATCGGCACAGGGAAGGATGATTTCCTTGGCTAATTTAGTGAAGATTACTCCGACAACCGGAGCGCAAACAATTAATCGTTACAATTTATTTCGCTCGATTGAAATCACTGGTTCGGCGGCTGAAGGCTTCAGTTCTGGCGAAGCAATTGACAAGATGGAGCAAATTGCCACTGAGGTGCTACCACCTAATATTGGTTATGAATGGTCGGGAATTACAGCGGAGGAATTAGAGTCTGGCGGACAAGCACCGATCATTTTTGGCTTGGGAATTGTTTTTGTCTTTCTAGTCTTGGCGGCTCAGTATGAAAATTATCTCGATCCGCTAATTATTCTCTTAGCTGTACCGCTAGCTGTTCTGGGTGCATTATTGGCTCTCACTTTACGCGGTTTTCCCAATGATGTTTACGGTCAGGTTGGATTGGTAATGTTAATTGGGTTGGCAAGTAAAAACTCAATTTTAATTGTAGAATTTGCTAATCAATTGCGCGATCGCGGGTTGTCAATTACGCAAGCAGCTTTAGAAGCAGCTCAAGAACGCTTGCGACCGATTTTGATGACGGCAATTTCTACTTTAGTAGGAATTTTCCCCTTAGTTATAGCTACCGGAGCGGGAGCGGGTAGTCGTCAATCTTTAGGTACGGCTGTATTTGGTGGAATGCTGGTAGCTACGGTTTTGAGTTTGTTTGTCGTCCCGATTTTGTACATCACATTTGAGTCATTTGGCGATCGCTGGTTTCATAAAGGTCGCAAGTCTAAACGTTCTCAACAACAATTATCAGATCCAGCACGGGAGTCAGAAGTCACTCGCTAAGTTTTACTTGTTTAATTACCACCTTCAAAGGTAGTCATTAAGTCTGACAGCAACGTATCAAACCTAACTTATACCAATTCTATTTATCCTTGCACTAAATCGATCGCTCATAGCCCCCCTTGTTAAGGGGGGTTGGGGGGATCTTCCGTGGCGCAGTCAGATCAAAATGGTATTAAGAGAAATTCTAAAAATTCTAGTTGTTTACTACTCGATGTAGGGTCATACCTGGAAACTAGCGCAAGCGGTTGCTGAAGGAGCAAACAAAATTCCTGGAGCTGAAGTCATGCTGCGTCGGGTTCAGGAATTTGAAGCAGTCGATCGCATCATTGACCAAAACGAAGCGGCTCGCTAAGTGAGACAGCAACAGCAGGACATTCGATACTTGCTTGAGGCACGACCCTTTCAGCAATGATGCATTACCATTTGCTACAGACGAGCGTTCAATGATGCACTGCTACGCGTGACACCTGAAACACGCGAGCTGCAACGGATTTACTCATACCATAATCGATCTGCATTCACGACTCGATACCGCAGTGCTTCTTGTGCTGATGCTGACAAGTGGCGAGCGTCTTTGAGTTTTATAGCATACTCTCGACGTAGCTACACTTACTACGTTAACTAAGCTCTGCTCTAGCTAGTAAGAATTAAAAGACGTTTAAGTATCTTAAGTAAGAAAGTAGTAGTGCTTGGTATTTTTATACGGCTTAGTATCTTAATACCAACTTTTTACTATATAATGGCAATAATAATACATGTTATTGCAAATAATTTAAATTTTTGTTACGCTGTTTATCATTCGCTTGGACAATATTCTGTGGGGGGGTATTCTAAAAAACAGAAGAGATGTACTACTAAAACGAAAAGAAAATTACTAGTTTTAATATATTCATGAGGTAGAATTTCATCACAAGTATCGCTGAATACTTGATTACCATACTGATTTCTGGTATCTAACGCTGCCAAAAAAACAATAGAGTATGTCATGAAATGAAGACATCAATTAAAAAAATCAAAAAACAAACAATAAAAATTTCTATACTGTAGTTGATATATTGGCTATTTAATTTAGCTAGTGGCTCGCTTTAAGACAACTAATTGCTTTGTCTGGAAATGCTTGCTGCAATCCAACTAAATTTGCGATCGTTTTAAATCTGTCTACATGGCTAGGAATTTCGCCAACTAGTCAAATGGCTCTTTGCAGATTTTTCATAACTATTCAATTCAACTCAATTTTTATTCCTTATATTTATTGACATATGGCACGACGATCCCTACAAGCATCTACTACAGGTATTGAAAAAGCGAAAAGGGCTTTTAGACATACGCAATGGACGCAAGAAGATCTAGCATGTGAAGTTGGAATTGAAACACGCCAACCAATATGGAAGTTTTTCGCAGGCAAACCGATTGAGCGACAGACATTTCTAGAAATTTGCTTTCGTCTAGGTTTAGATTGGCAAGAGATCGCAGCTCTACCGACTGATACCATATCGGCAAATAAAGAGGATGAGAAAGATGAGAAAGCGAATCTCGATGCCTTAGTACGAGCAGCGCGATCGCATTGTCACGATAGAATTCAAGCAGAGTATGGCGCTATACGTTTATTAGATACAGCCCGACCAATAGAGTTAGAAAATATTTATATTAAAGTTGATGTATTCGAGAACGTTACAAGTAATAGACGGTTAGACAAATCTCATTTAAATTGCTCTAGCGTCGAAGATTCGAGCTGCCAGATTTGTAATGAAGTTCGTCAAAAACACGTCTCAGCAGCACAGGTAATTGAAACTTATTCTAAGCTGACGATTCTAGGTAAACCAGGGTCTGGCAAAACCACACTTTTGCAGTACATTGCTATTCAATGCAATCGGGGTGGCTTGTTTCCAGATCGACTACCAATCTTTATCCGACTAAGAAGCTTTGCCGAGGAGACCAGCAAGACTCAACATTTTAGTTTATTCAGCTATATTAGTCAAGAGTTATGTAAAATCGGGTTTTCTGAGCCGCAGATTGAAACTTTACTTCATCACGGTCAAGCATTGTTTCTACTGGATGGCTTAGATGAAGTAGAAGAAGAGTATAGAGCAGAGGTTCAGCAACAGATTAGTGTTTTGTCAAAAGATTATGACAAAAATCAGTTTATAGTTTCCTGTCGCACTTCCACACCGTGGTACTGGCTTGAGAAATTTACTGATGTTGAGATAGCTGATTTAAACTTCTCTCAAATCGAAGCATTCGCTCAGCAGTGGTTTGTAAACGTCAGTAATAACCCCAGAGAACAAGGGTTAGTACAAGCAGATCGGTTTCTAAAAGAACTAAAGCTGCCTGAAAATCAGTCAATTTATAGTCTTGCTAGAACACCTCTTTTTCTGCACCTAGCTTGTTCTCTATTTCAAACTAATTTAAGCTTTTCTGCTCAACACGCTGAGTTATACAAACAAGCATTAGATATTTTGTTAGTTCGGTGGGATCGCGTGAGAGGAATCAAACCAGATAAAAGCCTCTACCAGTTATCTTTACCTCATAAGATAAAATTACTCAGTCAGATTGCTGCTATTACCTTTGAGCAAGACAACTACTTTTTTACACAGAGTAATCTCTTGCACTATATCAAAGACTATCTTCGCGCTTTACCCAATACTCCATCTGATTCAGAAGAACTTTACTTCATTAGTGAAACAGTGCTAAGGTCGCTTTTGGTAGAACATGGAGTCATAGTAGAACAAGCTCAAGCAATCTACTCATTCTCATATCCCACTTTTCAAGAATATTTCACGGCTAGAAATATTGTTGCTAATCTTGAGCCAGAAGCTTTAAATAGAAATCTGAAGCAGTTGACTATCCACATGAGCGATCCTCGCTGGCATGAAGTGTTTCTATTCGTTATGGAAATGATAGAAGATGCCGATCCTCTAATTCAGTTAATGCAACAGCGTAGCGATGAGCTGGTAGATGCTGATGAGAAATTGCAGCAGTTTCTGATCTGGCTTCAGCAGAAATCTCTTTCAGTCGAAGTACCTTACGAACCTGCCGCAGTTCGTGCTTTTTATCTATCGTTGGAGCTTCACGGCGAATCAGAACCAGTTTACGACTTGTCTCTCTCCATTGAGATCGATCCAAGACTTACGAGTAAACTGACTTACGATCTATATTTGGATCTAGCTTTGAAACGCTTGCTATCCATAGGACTTACTATCTGCGATCGCCCGTCTGAGGAACAAATCCTTGCTATAATCTCTGCTTTTCCCTATAAGATAGACCTCGATTGTCACTCCAAATTGCAAAATTTACTCCAAGAACTGAGAGAACAGCTACCCACCCCTCAACAAAGCCAAGAAAAGCTCAAGGAATGGTGGAGTATCAATGGTCAAACTTGGGTTGAGGAGATGAGGTCTCAGCTCCTCTGGGAGCGTAATATCGGTTACCAGTGGCAGTTTAGCGAATATCAGAAGGCATTACTTCAGCAATACTACGTTGCTAAGTACTTAGTAGTAAAGTGCCTTAAAAAGAGTCGTGAAATCAGTTTTACCGTACGAGCAAAAATTGAGGAAATATTGCTTTTACCAGCATTACTGAAAGTTTTGCAATAGGGGATAATCTTCTGGACTTGTTACTGAGTTGTATTCTACTGTTAAAGGTTGTCTTTAGGACACGTTACAGATAATCAAAATTAGCCGAAAGAACAGAAGCGGCGAGGAATAGAATAGCTCAACTGCTGAAGGCAATAGCGGCAGGGGTAACAACAGTGTATTGTGCATTTTTTAGGTTCTACCTGTCGGTAGTGCTACCTATTGTGTTGAGCCAATACCTAATTCTCCTTGTCCACTTCAACAGGGAGAATGTTGACGATATCAAGAGCGAGTGCTGAAAAATTTCGAGAAAAAAGCTCAAGCCTTTGGCATAGAACTCATTTTTATTTCTCTATCTACTGAAGGTTTTTCTTAAAATGCTACAGCAGTAATGCAGCTTTTTATTACATTCGATACAAAAAATCAGCAAAATCTTCTCTGAAACCGCTCGATATTTGAGAATCACTTAACTCAAACAAAAAACAAACAACTCATACAAGTTGTACATAAAGTCATTCACTTTCTGAGACGCGATCGCGAATAGGCTGTTTGCATACTGTTATAAGTAGCGTACTACCGAGCAACAAGCAGTAAATTAGTTTATACATTCGCAAGCTTGGTAATTTAACACATCTTTTCTTGACTATACCAAATTTATACTGCCTTATGTCTATAGCACTTCCTAAGTTAAATCCTCATAAATCATTGACCAATCGTGGGCGTTGGCAATTTTATTTAACCCTTGGATTAATTACTAATGCAACTATTTGGATTTCTGCTTTACTTTATCTCAAGTTTGTGCCGCCGACATATACTAGTCATTCAGCGATCGCCGTGCCTGGAGAGGGTTCATCTGTTAATGTTAATTTGCCTAACATTGGAGAAGCTTCTTATCAAAATTCTACTCCGTACTCTGGCGGTTCTACTCAAGATCCAAGAGAAAATTACAAATTTATAGCTGAAAGCCTACCTATACTGAAAGAAGCAGCGCAGCATCTGAGTATGTCTTCAAAGCAGTTTGGTAAGCCACAGATTAAGCTAGTAGTCAATAGTGCTATTATGGAGGTAAATTTTAAAGGTGCTAGTCCGCAGGAAGCTCGAAATAAATCTTTGGCTTTTTACCAAGTTTTTGAAACAAAGCTCGATCGAATTAGAAGTCAAGGAGTAACTCGAAGAAATGTAGCTTTTCAAATAGCTCTTGATACTTCTAAAAAAAAGCTGGAAATTGCTCAAAAACGTCTTTCAAATTATAAAATTCATTCAGGATTAAACTCTAGCGAGCGACTCAGAGAGCTTTTAGGAACTATTGAACAATTACGTAGACAAAAAGCTGAAGTTTTAGCTCAACAGCAGCAAGCCAACGATCGTTTGAAACAAATATCAGCCGATCTAAATTCATCAGCTCAACTGGTAGCAGATGCTTTGACCTTGAAAACAGATCGAGTATTTCAGCAGAACTTAAAAGATTATAGTGAAACGAAGGCTGCTCTGGATGTTTTAAGCTCCAAGTTTTTGCCTAATGCCCCTATAGTGGTCGAACAGGAAGCTAAGAGAGAAGCAGCTGAAAAAGCCCTTCTAAACCAGAGTCAGTTTCTCTTAGGAAGACAAATCAGTTTGGCGAGCCTGCGGCAGTTGGATCTTAGTAGCAACTCTGACTCAGCACGAGAGCAGTTATTCCAGCAATTAATGATAGTTCGCGCAGATCGAACAGGGCTTCAAGGTCAAGCTCAGAGACTAGACAAGCAAATTATTCAATTTGAAGACAGACTAAAAAAATTGACAGAGCAAGAAAATACTCTAGATGCTCTCAAGCGAGATGTAGAAGTTGCTAAAGCAGTTTTCTCCTCTAACCTAGCAAAATTAGATCTTGGAAAATCAAACATTTTTGGCTCCTACCCATTAATGGAAATTGTTACAGAACCTACTTTAGCTGATACTCCCAGTTGGCCGAGACAGGAATTTGTTTTGGTAGGCACGATATTATGCTCCTTGTTTGTAAGTACGGGACTAGGATTGCATTGGTTGCGCCAAGGTAAAACATCAACAGGCAAATGAGTTTATTCTGTGCGTTCAAAGCATATACAACTGCGATTAAGCTCCAACTCATTACTAAAATTTTACAGGGAAGGGAAATCTCCTGAAAATGGCACCTCAAAACTTTGAAGAAAAAGTAGTTTGGTACTCCCTAATAGGAACGTATATATTCTTTTTATTGGGAGCGCAATATGTTGTCATACCCGCGATCGCTTGGTTGCTGACGTTATATGTATGTAAAAAACTTTGGATTCAAACCGATAAGACTTTAGAAGAAGAAAAAATTGTTATTCCCCTTTCAATTTGGATTTGGCTTATTTCTATAATCATTATGGGATTGGGCATGATTGTTGGTCACGTAGACTTTGAATTAGGGTTATTTAAGATAATTGCCTCAACAGCTAACTGGGCTAGGCGGTGGTCTCTCTGGGCACTATTTCCTCTAATTAGTTGTCTCAATATCAGACCAGCACTGATTTACCGAGGAGTTTGTATCCTTTGTTTACAAAGCTTAGTTATAATTCCCATTGCATACATATTAATAGCTTTAAATATCCCAGATAGTGCATACATCTCTCCACTAAAGTTTTTAGGAGGTGGACCTATGTATTATGCAATATCACTTCATAGTTTTGATATTGATACTAACCAAATTCGTCTATCCCTGTTTGCTCCTTGGGCTCCTGCTTTAGGATTAGTTGCTAATATCTACTTCTTACTTGTGCGTGAAGAACAGAATAAAAGATGGCGATGGATAGGCATAATTAGTTGTATTGCTATGATTGTACTTTCAGTTTCGCGATCGGCTATTTTATGTCTTTTTATCATTCCATTTTTAACTTTGGTTCTAAAAAAAATCAACCAGCCTCTAGTCCACGTTATTCTAGGAATATCAAGTTTCTTTGGTGCCGTTTTTGCGAGTCTAGCGATCGAACTATTGGAACTTTTTGAGAAGCTATTTAATAGTAGTAGAGCCAGCTCTTCAAAAGTTAGAAAAACTTTAAGTGACATGGCTCTATACAAATGGGAAAAAGAGGCTCCTATTTGGGGACATGGAGCTACTGAAGAAAAAGGTCCTATTATTGTAGCATCTATGCCTATTGGTAGTCATAGTACATGGTCTGGTCTTTTATACGTTCAAGGACTAGTGGGTTTTATCGCGTTTATATTTCCTCTTTTGTGGAGCTTTATAGATCTGCTAATGAAAGCACAAAGGACTAAGAGTGCCGAGATTGGATTGAGTATATTGTTAGTATTATTTATATTCACTTTTAGTGAAAATATAAGTGATTTGGCTTATCTTTACTGGGCAGGTTTATTAATAATAGGAATTGCTTTTAAAGGTAAATAAATGATAAATTGTATTCTCGATCGTGCAAACAATTTATAGATCGCGATTTCTATTACGCAGAAAAGTATTGTAAAAACAAGTCGCGTATACCTGAAACATAAACAAAAATAGAGCTGACTTTGAAAAACTACTAAAAATGAAACCTAAAATACTTCAGATTGCAGGAGATAACCAGATGGGTGGAATTAAATTCACCCTTGATGGATTAGTGAATTCTTACTTATCTAAAGAGTTTGAGTTTAGTGTTTTGTCTCTTAATTCAAATAAGTCGATTTTCAAGTGTTTATGTTTAAAGCCAGATGTCATTATGTGTAGTCAGGCTTCTCGTCTAAAAAATTTGCCAGTTTTAAGACTGCTAAAACTACTAAACCCTCATGCTAAAATCATTATCCGCGAACACCATTATTCCCAAGGTTACGAACAGTTTAATGTCTCTAATAGAATCCAGTTTCATGAAATGTTGAAACTAAATTATGGCTTATCAAACCAAGTGATAGCAATTTCACAAGCCCAGGTAAAATGGATGGCAAAAAATTCTTTAGTTTTACCTAAAAAGTTAACATTGATTCAACAGTGTACGCCTATACAGAAACTTTTTACAATTACTCAAAAACCTAGAGACAAAACTCTAGTTTTAGCAGCATATGGAAGGTTTTGCTCGCAAAAAGGATTTGATATTTTGCTCAAGGCTTTAAAAATGCTTCAACACATCCCAATCAGACTATACCTTGGTGGCGAGGGATTGCAAGAAAATGAACTCAAGCAATTAGCTCGCGGATTAGAAAACACTAAATTTGTGGGACGTGTTGACGACCTATCTAGTTTTTTGCTGAGAGCTGATGTTGTAGTGATTCCCTCCCGTTGGGAACCTTGGGGCAACGTTTGCTTAGAGGCTAAAGCAGCAGGTAAGCCAGTTATTGCTTCCAATATCGATGGCTTAACCGAACAAGTTCAAAACTGTGGTATTCTCACGCCTCCAGACAATCCTCAAGCATTAGCTCAAGCAATTCAGTATTTTGCTTCACTGCCACAAACTCAAATAGAAACCTGGGGAAGTAAAGGTCGAGAGTCGGTTAAAGGAGCTTGGGATCGATATTTAAGTCAATGGCGAACTTTGCTTTGGGAGGTTCTAGAGCTTTGATTAACTTACTATGGCAGAAATCATCGAGTCCGTTTCTTCGTAATATGAGTTGGCTAGGAGCTTCAGAACTCTTTATTCGTATTACCCGCCTACTCACTGTTATTGTCTTAGCTCGTTTACTTAAACCCTACGATTACGGTTTAGCCGCACTCGTACTGACAACAAATGAATTTGTCGATGTTTTCACTCATAATGGAGTTTGGGCTAAGCTAGTTCAAGTCGATGCAAAAGATTTAAAAAACTTTTGTCAAACTGCTTTTTGGCTAAATTGGTTGATTTGTGGTTTACTATTCATCGTTCAATGCCTAGTTGCCTTTCCAGTTGCCTGGTTCTATCGTGACAATCAAATTATTCTGCCTATTTGTGTTTTAGCTTCCATCTATTTAATACTTCCCATTTCTCTAGTTCAAGCAGCGCTAATTCAGCGAGAAAATCGTTTACATGTGAGTGCAATTATCAGTGGCTTACAAAATTTAATTGCCAGCATACTATCTGTTGTCTTAGCTTTTTTAGGTTTTGGTATGTGGGCTATGGTTTTACCAAGAGTTTTAGTAGCTCCTATTTTCGTTGTCGGTAACTATATTTATCACGACTGGCGACCTTCTCGAATTTTGACCGTGAAGCATTGGCAAGAAATTATTAAATTTGGTCAAACTATTCTTGGGATTGAACTATTGAACACTTTGAGAAATAATTTAGATTACATTATAGTAGGACGTTTTCTAGGAGTTCAAGCTTTAGGAATCTATTACTTTGCTTTCAATGCTGGACTGGTACTTACTCTTAGTGTAGCTAGTGCTATAGATCGAGCGCTTTTTCCTCATTTATGTGATGCTCGCACAAACTTGAAACAATTTCGATGCCGTTATCTCAGTAGTTTAAAAACAATTGCTGTAGTTATCGTGCCTTTGATTCTATTGCAATCTAGCCTAGCTCCTTTCTACGTTCCCATTATTTACGGGCATAAATGGATTGCTGCAATTCCCATTCTAATCTTAATTTGCTTGTCAGGAATTCCTCGTCCTTTCGCCACTGCCGCCTCGTTGAGTATATGGGCACTAGATAAGCCACACTGGGACCTCGCATGGAATTTTTTCTTCACGGCAATTTTCGCCTTAGCAGTATCCATCGGTACTCACTGGAACATTTTAGGAGTTGCGGCAGCAGTTTTGCTAATTCATGTAACGGCTCTACCAGTTTATACGTTTAGAGTGACACGGTATGTTTTCCGAAGAACAGTTTATTAAATTAGCAAATTAGGAAGGAATAATGGCAGGACTATATGCAGTTATAGGGAATGTAGAAAGAAATCGGATTGTCAAAGCGGCACAACGCCTCAGCTTTTTTTCCGATGAAGACACGCAGATAATTCACGAGAGTGGCATTGCAGTGGCTTGGGTCAGCCACGACGACCCATCTCTATTTGGTTCGGCGTGTGACCCGCAAACAGGGGTTCGCGTCATCACCTCAGGCAGAGTCGCTTGGGACGAACCAGATTGGCAAAGAGCAGAAACCATGCATCAGTATAAGGGTGGCTTGAGCAATCGCCTGATTCTCGAACGCTATTTATCTGGTGGCGTAGCGGCAGTCGAACGACACAATGGTGCCGCAGTAGTGTTAATTTGGGATCCCAGACAGCAGTGCATCCACTTATTGACCGACCATTTCGGCTTCCATCCCGTGTTTTTGTATCGCCCCCAGGTTGTAGAAGGTTGCGTCATCTCGACATTTCCCGATGCTATAGCCGACGATCGCGCCGTGCAGACAACTACCGATTACGTCTCGATGGCGGAGTTTTTACGGGAATGGCAAGCCACCCCTCCCCACACTTACTACAATGAAATCAAATACGCCGGAGCTGCTAGTCATTGGTGTTGGAACATTTCAAATCATACGTTTAACTGCCGCGAGTATTGGAAGCCTTTTCAGAATCCACCGTCACTCAACTTTGAAACAGCTGTAGAAGAACTATCTGAAGCTGTTACCAACGCGATTCGGATTCGGACTCTGCCTCGTTTAGCCCCTGTAACAATCTATACGAGTGGTGGTCTAGACTCGCGAGTTCTCCTTTTTTCTGCTGCTGACAAGTCCTGCGTGCATGGTGTCAATCTCTACGATGCAGTCAATCAGGAAGCTAACTTAGCTCAACAACTGTGTGACGCAGCCGGGGTCAAATACGTTGGTTTTGCCAGAGATGATGATTATTATCCAAGATGGATGCGCCAAGGCGTTCGCCTCTCTGGTGCAATGTGGTCGGCGGAGGATAATCATTTTCTGGGAACTCGCGATCTCATTCAACAAATCGGCACTCGCACTGTTATGTCAGCCTGCGCAACTGACCTACTATTTAAAGGCTATACCCTCGACAAAGAGCATAGGCGCTTGATGGGACGAACTTTACCGATTTTCAAGTATAAAAACAGCCGAACCAACAGCTTTTTACCTTACCCTGAATATCAACAACCATCCTCACCTACTAAATTCAATCAACAGATTGACGGGCGTTTTAGAGAGTGGTTTGAAGGTACGCCGTCCATTCTCACTTCTGACGAGGATCGACTCAGAGTTGAAGACAAAAGATCTCGTCCAGTATGCTATGTTTCGGCACTTTCCGGTCAAGTGATGTTCCGCATTTTTCCTTATGATACTTTCCTCGCGGATCGAGCAATTGCTGACTGCTACAGTCGCATACCTGCTCAGTGGAAATTGAATACTAAATTGTGGGGAACGGTGGTAGCTCGGATTTGTAGTTCTGCTAACGTGACTACCAGTTATGGCTGGCGACCGAATGCTTCTCATGTAGAAAAACTTCTGGTTCGTGCTAGAAGTGGAATGCAACGACGACTGGGATTAACGCCTAAGATAAACAATCAAGGTCCTGCCACAGATGGTTCTTGGCCCAACTTAGGTTGGTATATTTGCCACAGTTCTACACTGCGGCAAATGTGGGAAACCACTCCTTTAGGCGATCGCCAATTAATGACAGATTTGTGGGGAAGTAATCCATGGCAAGTGCCTTTGGAGCAGTGGGCAAAATCTCCCTATGATTTCTTTCGCATAGTAACCCTACTCAACTATTGGTCTGTTCGCTACGAAACAAAGTACTGTGAGGAAATGGCATGGCAGGACTGTATGTAGTTGTAGGGAATGTAGAACAAAGACGCATCAACAAAGCGGCAGAGCGTCTAACCTTCTTTACAGATGAATACACGCAGATTGTGCGCGAGCCGGAAATGGCAGTGGCTTGGGTCAGCCACGACGACCCATCTCTATTTGGTCCGGCGTGTGACCCGCAAACCGGAGTTCGCGTTATCACCTCAGGCAGAGTCGCTTGGGATGAACCAGATTGGCAAAGAGCAGAAACCATGCATCAGTACAAGGGTGGTTTGAGCAATCGTCTGATTCTCGAACGCTATTTGTCTGGTGGGATAGCGGCGGTCGAACGACACAACGGTGCCGCAGCAATGTTAATTTGGGATCCCAGACAACAACAACTGCACCTGTTGACAGATCATTTTGGCTTCCATCCCGTGTTTTTGTATCGCCCCCAGGTTGTAGAAGGTTGTGTCATCTCGACTTTTGCCGATGCTATAGCTGACGATCGCGCCGTGCAGACAACTGCCGATTACGTCTCGATGGCGGAGTTTTTACGGGAATGGCAAGCCACCCCTCCCCACACTTACTACAACGAGATCGAATACGCTAGAGCTGCTACTCATTGGTGTTGGCAGCTGCCAGAGCGTACTTGTCGTCAGCGTCAATACTGGCAGCCCTTTCAATATGGCTGGTTTCCAGATCTACAAACAGCTGTCGAACAACTCTCAAATGCTGTTCGTCACGCCATTCGCATCCGTACCCTTCCCCGCCTTGGTCCTATTGTCAGCTACACTAGTGGCGGCTTGGATTCACGCCTAGTTCTCTTCTCTGCTGCTGATAGATCCTGTATATATGGCGTAAATCTCTACGACACACCCAATCAGGAAGCTAACCTAGCTCAACAACTCTGTGAAGCAGCAGGAGTCAAATACGTCGGTTTTGCTAGAGATGATGACTATTATCCTAGATGGATGCGCCAAGGTGTACGTCTGTCTGGAGCAATGTGGTCGGCTGAAGATAATCATTTTCTGGGAACCCGTGACTTGATTCAGCAAATGGGTGTTCGCACCGTACTAACAGCTTGTCCGGTAGATATGGTGTTGAAGGGAGATGCCTTAGAAAGAAGTCTTCATCAGTTTTTTAGAGATCGCATTCCAATTTTCAAGTTTGATAATCGGCGCATCAATGGATTCTTGGCAGAGTATCCTCAGCGAAAGTCACCACCAGAATTTTCTATGGAGATCGAGCAACGCTTGAAGGAATGGTTTGGCGATACACCATTAGATTTAATTTCTGACAAAGACCGACTGTTAGTAGAAGATAAACGTATCCGACCAGGATGTTATCAAGCAGCTACAGTCGATAGTTTGATGTTTCGGATATTTCCTTTCGATGTTTTTATGGCAGATCGAGCAATTGCAGATTGCTACAGCCGCATACCTGCTCGATGGAAGTTGAATACTAAATTGTGGGGATTGGTAGTAGCTCGGATTTGTGGCGATAGAATTACAGATGCTAACTTCGGTTGGCGACCGAATGCTTCTCATGTAGAAAAGCTATTGATTCGAGCTAAAAGTCGAGTATGGCGAAGATGCCAATCAACCTCTAGAAATCGAGACCGGGGTCCCGCTACAGATGGTTCTTGGCCCAACTTAGGTTGGTATGTCACTCACAGTAATACTTTACGCGAAATGTGGGAAAGTACGCCAGCGAAAGAACGACAGTTAATCTCTGTTCTTTGGGGTAGCGATCCTTGGAGCGTGCCACTTTCAAATTGGGCTAACCCACCAACACCACATAAAAAAGGAACAATCCATATTAATTCACCCTACGCTTTGTTCCGTATTCTAACTTTATTGAACTATTGGGCAGTGCGTCGGTATTAACAGCAGAAGCGTTTACATACAAATCTTAACATTTACAATGCATAAACTCAGTATGAAAAAAGTTTCCGTCATTCTACCTGTATACAATGTCGAGCAATACGTAACTGAAGCGGTTAATTCTGTATTAGCACAGACTTATCCATACTTTGAGTTAATTGTAATTGATGACGGTTCTACCGATCGCAGCATGACAATTTGTCAGCAATTCACCGACCCAAGAATTAAATTCATTCACCAGCAGAATCGCGGCTTAGCCGGAGCTAGAAATACTGGTATTCGTTATGCTCAAGGTGAATATTTAGCTTTTTTAGATAGCGACGATCTCTGGTTACCGGAAAAGCTAGAGAAACACGTTGCTCATTTAGACAATTCGCCAAATGTGGGGGTAAGTTTTAGCCGCTCTGCTTTTATCGACCAGCAAGGCAAACCTTTAGGTTTATATCTTTTGACTGAAATTGAGGGAGAAATGACTTTCCGTCGTATGCTTTGCCGAAATCCTGTTGGTAACGGTTCGACAGTTGTGATTCGCCGAAAAGTATTTGAAGCTCTTCGTTTCCGAGACAATCTTTACGGTACTGAAGAAGATTTTTATTTTGACGAACGCTTCCGCCGCTCGGAAGATTTTGAGTGCTGGCTGCGGATTACTGTCGCCACGAATTGGCAATTTCAAGGTATCCCTGATGCTCTAACCCTATATCGAGTCAATCTAGAAAGCCTCTCAACTGATTTGCGCGAGCAGTTGCGATCGTGGGAACAAGTGATGGAAAAAGCACGCTCTTATGCTCCAGAACAAATCGCTCGCTGGGAAAAGCCAGCTAGAGCTTTCAATTTCAGGTATCTAGCGCATAGAGCAGTGATGTTGAAAACAGGCTCAATGGCTGTAGAGTTTATCAATCGAGCTGTGGTAAGTTACTGGCATATCGTACTTGAAGAGCCAGGTAGAACACTGCTAACTCTAGCGGCTGCTTATTCCTTATGGTTGCTACCTCAGCCTTTCTATTGCCAAGTTGAAGCTCTTGCCATAAAAATGAGAGCTACTTGGCAAAAACGTCAAATTCAAAAAGAGCAGTCTAGAAGATTGGTAACAGTAGCTGTCATTGCTGAGTCTTGACAAAGATAGACTTGTAGATTGCGATCGCTAGCCTTGTAGAGCGCGATCGCTCATTAAAACTTCTTTATTGAAACTTCCTAATTACCACAGAATTCAGGGTGATGTACGCATTAGCAAGTAGCTGTTTTTAAGAGCATTACCTCTTCTTTGCGTATTCATACTGTATCCAATTTTAATATATCTATTTCATGGTGATTGACCTTACTACAGATTATATTCGATCGTCTTCAGCAAAATTGCTGAAACATAAATCAGTGAAAATTATCTTAGAAAGATATGAAATATTGCATTATTTTTATTTTATGTTTGCTGATATAAAATAAATTATGAAATACTAATAAGTTAGATTGAAAACTGCTACACTATCACATTGCTATTGAATATTTATGTGCGGTGTGAATGGATTAATCGCTATTTTTATACGAAATAGTTTTGCAGGTTTATAACTCTATCGCTCGGATTTATCATAAACATTTTGCAAAAGCGATTGTTACTGAATTTGACTATTAAAGCAATTTCTCATTTTCTAATTGAAATCGGAGTACGTCATGATAAAAAATTGCGTTTGTCTGCAAAAGTGGCAGAAACTGGCTTTGCAAGTCATCATTAATATATCTGTATTATCACTTCCAGGCTGCGCGATCGCCAAACCTCCTGGAACAGGATGGCAGATGACATTTCATGATGAATTCAATGGTACGACACTCAATACTCATAAGTGGAATACCTGCTACTGGTGGGCAACTACGGGCTGCAAGCTCAACGGAGATATGGAGATTCAATGGTATCAAACAGATGACGTAATAACTCGAAAAGGAAAACTGCGTTTACGCGCTCAACGGCGTAGTATGAATGGCTACAACTACACTGCTGGAATGGTCTCCTCTCATGACAAATATTCATTTAAATATGGCTATATAGAAATGCGAGCCAAAATGCCAAAAGGCAGTGGTCTTTGGCCCGCATTCTGGCTCATCCCACAGCGAAGAAATGTGTGGCCTCCAGAGCTTGATGTTATGGAATATCTCGGTCACGATCCTCAAGGCGTTTACATGACCATCCACTATAAAACAGCTAACGGCAAGGCAAACTCAGGTACCTATTGGAATGGTCCTGATTTCTCTGCAGACTATCATACATTTGCCATGCAATGGGAGCCAGATCGCATCGTCTGGTATATAGATGGCGTGGAACGCAAGCGATATGAAGTTGCTGCAAACATTCCAGCAGAACCCTTGTACATTGTTGCCAACTTAGCAGTCGGTTCTGCTTGGAAAAATATGCCTCCCGATCGCACTACATTTCCCAAGTACTATCTCATTGACTATATTAGAGTGTGGCAACGCAAGTCAGGACGATGATTGTAGCTTGCGTTGACTTTAGCCTGTAATAGAAACTCGTTTGGAGCGAGTTTTCACTTGCAATTAGCAAATGGCGGGGATGACTTCAAAAACTACTTTGCTGTCAATTTCGCCGTACCTAGTGTCTGCTTAATGACGAACTTGGCAAGCGGAGCTAAACGTACAGATACTAGAGTTAGAAGCGATCGCGGATCGCGGTAGAAAATTGAGCGATCGCAAGCTAGAGCGCGATCGATAAAATCGCAGGCTTGTGCTGTATCGCCAGATGTTATAGATAACCGAGCCAGATAGCGATACATATAAGCATATGCCGTTGAAAGAACTGGTTTCAATCGTTCTGGGGAGCGTCTATATGCATTCTCAATTGCGTGTTCGTAACAGAGTTGCATTTGCCGTACATCAAATGAAACTCCAGCGCGGCGAACTCGATAATAGCATAAGGTTTGGGGCAATCGATAGAAGTTCCAGTGCTGCATAGATGCAATTCTTAACCAGAAATCTAAATCCTCGCAACCGCGACCGCGTAACATTTCATTAAATCCACCTACTTGGTCAAATAAGCAACGACGAAAGACTGCGTTAGAGCCATGACCGATGAAATTCTTGTAAAGCAAAGCTATGAGGGGATCGGATGCAATCGGTTGACCGCTAAGGTATATAAAGGTTGGATGCCCATCCTCACGAATTGCCCGCGAAGCACTATATACAACTCCTACCTCTGAAATACTATCGAGTAAAGCAATATGTGTTGCTAGCTTATCAGGCTTGTAGACATCATCGGCATCCAGTAGAGCGATATAGTCAGTACGCGCATGGCGAACACCATAATTGCGAGCTGAAGAGAGACCACCATTCTGTTTTTGTAGCAACTGAAAGCGGCAGTCGCGTTGACAAAATGGTTTAACAATCTCTGCCGTATCGTCAGTAGAACCGTCATCAACAACAAGCACCTCAAATTCTTGCAAAGATTGACGCTCTAACGAAGTCAACGCATCCTTAATGTACGAACGAACGTTATAGGCGGGAACTACAACACTAACTTTAGGGGTAATCATCATGAAAAAACTCTACAATGAAATGTTGCGATCGAGCTGGTGATGTCCGATGCGGTTTGAGAAGTCACCAGCTATCTAATTGAACCAAGATCTCTGAATTTCTACAAAAGAGCGGTCGTTTTTGTATGTAAAGACGCTCCTAAAGACATAGAGCGATCGAGTAAAACCGCTTTTTCCTTGAAGTACTCAATCGTTTGTTGATTAAGCCATTTTTTATGTAGTAGAACTTCATCTAAGTTCATCCCTGTTGATTTTTGCTCAGAACGAGCAATCTCAACTTGCGCTTGAGTCAACAATCCCGCTTCAACCAAACAATGACCAAAATGCTTCGTGCTTGAGTAAATTTCTGCCGAAGAATCGTATTCTAGCTTGCAGGTTGATAATGCGTTTGAGCTACCTCGATCCTTCAAGCAAGAGTATCTCGTAGTTCGCATACATTCTACTTTTAGCTGCGAGCCGTACAACTTAGCTAAAGCAACTTGAAATGCAAACGCTGGATTGCCGAATAAATATCGCGCTGCAAGGCGTTTAGGTTCACAGCACAAGCGATATAACCACTCCAATCCAAGATTTGATAGCAATTTCGGGCAATCTCTGACAACACCTGCTAGTCTGTCAATAATTGCTCCGCCACACATAATTGCATGAACGTTGAGATAGTCGCGATGCAACCGAATCCAATTTTCTTGCAGTGGCATCCCCATACCCACTATTAAAATGTCAGGTTTTGCCGAGTTGATTTGCCGAATAACTGTCTCATTCTGATGAGGATCGTCCGTCTTAAAGTATCCATGATGTCCAGACAATTTGAGGCTTGGATATCGTTTCCTTAAGCGGTCGAGAGCTACTTCTAGATGTTGAGGCTTCGAGCCTAGTAGAAAAATGGAAAAACCATGCTGATAGCAGTGTTGCAATAATGATGGCATCAAGTCAGTATAAGAAGCTCTGTACTGTATGGGTAACTCTAATCCCATATACGACATTGCTTTTAAAATACCTGAGCCATCACAGTGAGCAATCTCTACCTCTTGGAGGAAATTATAAAACCAAGGAAGTTGCATTGAGAGGTTAAACCCGTGCGCGTTGTAATGTGCGATTACAATCTTTTTCTTTGTAAAGCACGCTGTATGAATTGCTTCAACAATAGCTGAAACAGTCATGCAGGTAACTCGTCGGTTCAACAGATACACGTTGAGGTTTGGAAGCTCTTCGAGGTTATGAATGTTTAATTGTTCGAGCATTTCAATTAATAGTTGATTCAAAAGATTTTGTCAGCAATACTCAATTGAAGCCACAGCTATTCCTTTGTTAGAGCTAAACTCTTAGCTACGATGTTATAAAGTGTGCTACATGGCTTCATAGGTGCAAGCCTCGACTCTACCTAATTCAATATTGGTTTATTTTCGGTTTTAAGTCAGAATTATCGCGGTGTCCTATTTTGAGTAAACATCTTGCCTAAATTCAAGTATGCCAGCAGCTTATTTGCGTTTGTGTTCAATAAAGTGTCTAACTTAATGTGTGAGTTGTATGAATTGTTTGCATTTTTGTTTGTTCTGAGCGGTTTGTAAGTACTAGATTAATTTTGGAAAACTTCGCTTTAACGTTCGCTCGAAAATGATAAATTTATGCTATTATAATCCCAGCCTTGCTATGAGAGTGAGGCAAATATTGTACCTACATAGGCTAGAAGCTTACACCAGCTCAATTTAAAATTATACATGTTGCTGACCCCGCCCAACCATCTGTATCCGCCTTACAAAGGAGGAAGAAAAAGAGCCATATGTGACAGGGTTTATTTTATGTAACCTCACAAAAAATTGCTCTCGCTCTACAAATCATTTAGAAGTACTATATGTTGCTACACGTAGTATTAGTGTAGAAAAACTGATACTATTTAGATTTATTGTTGTAACCTTTAATCTTGAATTGATAGAAGTAATAGTGCTTAATGGAAGGGTTCTCTATATAACAATGCCTTAAGCTATTTCTATAATTGTTTATAGGTACGTAGATATAGATTATCTGAAGACAACTATGCTAAAGAGACAAACGCTACTTTTCTTAATAATAGTTAGATTGTGTTTTGGCGATTCTTAGAACTATATCACTAGCTCGTATATTGTACACGAGTTAACCTATTTACATAATTAAATTTTATCATTGCATTTTTATGATTGTGCCATTAACTGATTAAGTAAAAAACAAGTTTAGACTTTGTTGATGATTGAAGCTTAATCAAAACCGAATAGATAACAAAAGATTTTATAGAACTTCTCTCAGTTTGTATAACTCACACAAAAACGAATACAAATCATACAACTTTTATAGTAAGTTATACCTATTTTTATACGCGATCGCAAACAACCTATTTGCATACTTGAATTAGAAAAAGCTGATATCTTGAACTCCTTGTCATTTTCAAAAAAAATTTATCAGCAAATGTTTTAAATAGAGCATTCTCTTAATGTAACTAGGATGCAACCTACCTAATTCAGAAAACATAACTATTGTATAGGTTAAGGAATTTATGAACAGTAGTAAATATCGTAATCACAGAAACTTAGCAACAATTATTTCCTTTATATTTAATTTCTTGACTTTCAAGAGCTGGAAAATTATTTCTAGAGATAGATATAGGAATAATGAAACAAAAGAGTCAACGACTGAAGCGATCGCCTCATCTTACTTCCCAAGTGCCTACTCCAATG
>NZ_PYCI01000205.1:0-8612 GCF_003015105.1 Chroococcidiopsis sp. CCALA 051
TGCTAAACCCGCCCCTACCACTCTTAATTCACAATCAATGACCAATGACCAATGACCAATGACAAAACAAATAGAACAGTTTCATCAACTGGTATTGCAAGACTCATCGCTTAAAGAAAAGCTGAAACAGTCGGGCGATCGCGAAAGCTTTTTAAATCTAGCAGTGGAACTAGGCAAACAGAACGGCTATAGCTTCACTTACAGCGAAGTCAAAGCATATATATCTCAAAATCTGCTGGCGATCGCCCAGCAGTTCTTATAAATGTCAGAGGTTGAGGGAGCGAATTTTTGGCAATCCCTCAGCTTATCCTCCAAATATATTTGAAAGTTACAACTTCGCAAATTAAATAAATTGCAAACAAGTAATAGTTATATTTTCTCACTTTATATAGTTAAAAACTTGACATCTGAAAATTTGGAAATCTGTCAATTTTTACCTCATGCTGTTTTACATAAGTTTAGATATTTCAGATAGTTTGTTCATAGATAAAGTCCAATTTGAAAAGTTTTAGGGGATTTAATACATGAGAGTTAAATCCTTGCAGGGCAAGAGATAGCGGCTTATTTACATGTATCTATAGAAGGATAATTATTTTTCTCTTTTTGCACTTAACAAAAATTTTAGATTTTCTCAGCGAGTTTATTGTAGATTTAATGTCAAGTGCATTTAGAGTTTCAAAGCTGCATCATTACCTTCGGGTCGATTGCAGTTTCTTAATTCATTCAGATATCCAATATCCAAATCAAGTGTCGCTCTAGTTGACGTACTGAACAGCAATGGCAGTGCCTACTATCTCGATTGAATAACCTGTTCTACAAGCTGAGAAATGAATTATAGAGATAGCTGTTGCACAACATCAGCTTCTTGCTTAGGTGTGTGGTAATTGAAAACGGCTGTAGATAGGATTGCCAAGAATTAAACTCGCCCTTACATGGAATGAGGTTGGGCTGGGTGTCGCTTGAAAAGCAGCCAAGCAATCTCCGCAGGATTAGGTATGTGAGATTGCCCCATCCCCTCCAAAGCACAATAGACTTTTGGAGCCGGAATAATGTCAGTATCAACAAAACCAGACAGACCCACTGCGGGGAAAGTGGTGTCGCGCCGAACGATGTCACGCAAGGATGCGTTCTTGTTACGTATGCTTGTGTTCGTTCCTTTGGCACTGCTGTTTAGACAACTTGGTTTACCACCATTAGTTGTTTTTGCTACAGCAGGCTTAGCAATTATCCCTCTAGCAGCATGGATTGCTAACTTTACAGAGGCGATCGCTAACAAAATTGGTTCATTTCTGGGTGGTCTACTCAACGTCACCTTTGGGAACGTCACCGAAATAGTCGTCTCAATCGTTGCCCTGCAAGCGGGTATGGTTGAGGTGGTCAAAGCGAGTTTAATTGGCTCAATTATTGCTAACCTTTTATTAGGTCTAGGATTCGCATTTATCTTAGACGGCTTGAGCTTCAAAAGGCTAGATTTTCAGCACAACATCAAACGAACGACTGTAGCGCGGATCAATTCTGGTTCGCTCAATCTGGCAGTTGTATTTATTTTGATGCCTGTAGCGCTCAAATTTACGACAAGTTCTAGTCATCAACTCGCCAATGCCAATCATTTTTCTTTTGTAGCATCCATACTGTTACTAGGCTTCTACGCCATGATGCTATTTTTCTCGATGAAGACTCATAGATTTATGTATGAGTTGGAGGAAGATGCCGAACCTGAGAGCTATGGTAGCGAGGCTACAGGACAAAAGTACGATCTGTGGATACATGTTGGTTTGCTCTTAGGTTTTACGGTTGCGCTGTTATTTGTCTCTGAAGTACTGGTTGATAGTTTGCAAGAAGCTGTCTCTAGTCTCGGTTTGACTAGTTTATTTACAGGTGTCATGCTACTGCCGATTTTCGGTTCAGCAGTAGAGATTATTACCTGTGGTATGTGTGCCGCGAAGCAAAAAATCGATCTGTCTATTTCCATCGCCCTCGGTTCTAGCTTGCAGATCGCCATGTTTGTAGCTCCAGCGTTAGTTCTAGCGGGACAAGCAATGGGGCAACCGATGAATTTAGCCTTTGATACATTTGCAGTTTTAGCAGTTGGTGTAGCTGTACTGATGACAAACTCAGTCAGTACGGATGGTAAGTCTAATTGGCTAGAGGGCGTGTTGTTGCTGATGACCTACACAATGCTATTAACAGCTTTTTACTTGCATGACTGAATCAGGATTCTGTTATCAGTGACTGCTGATTAGTGACTAGACCAATAACTAATGAATCTAGCCACCAGCCACCAGCCACTCACTACTCACTCTCAAGAGGTAATCATGATCGAGCATCCAGACTTTTTTAACGTGCGTAAGACCGCGATCGCCCTTGCAGTTGGTCCCTTGGCTTTTCTGCTATTACTGATCGGAATTGATTTTTCCTCGCATCAGTGGCAAGTATGGCAAGCAGATCGCTCATGTATCAAAGTTGCAAGTTCTACTGGAGTCGTACAACCCAGTGGAAATCATTGTTCGCCTAACCAGGTGCAGTATACGAGTCAAAAATAACGAAATACACGCTCTCTCTGGGGCGCACAGATGTACGCCCCTACTTACCTAAATCGAAAACTATGAACCATCAGTAGAGACGCACAATTGTGCGTCTCTATTTCGTGTCTCTATTTCGTGTCTCTACTGTGCTGTCTCTCACAAAATTCCCTCCCTGGGAAGCGGGAGGGAATAAAGACGATCGCGGTTTTAAGAATATGCTCTGTGGCTGCTCAGTAAAGCGATGAGCTGAGTTACAGCCTCTCGCATCCATTCAACTAGAGTAACGGCGATCGCCTCTCGCATCCATTCTGCGATCGCCGCGATCGCTAATTCCGCAATCCAGACCGCGATCGCTTCAACCAAAGTTTCAGTCACAAATGAGATTAACCAAGCCATAATCAGGGGTTAGGAGTTAGGGAATAGGGGTTAGCAGGAAATGGTAGGGGCGGGTTTTTTGAACATTCCTGTGAAAGAACAAACAATTCTGCGGTTAAACCCGCCCTTAAAGTGAGTTACAAACAAAAAATGAGCAATGACAAATGACCAATAACTAACTATGCTGCCGAGATCTTTGCCAACGGATGAATAGCTTCTCTAGCTCGATCCAAACAAATACCAAGGAACTGAAGCCGAAACAAATCAGCAGTTCTATGGGTGGTATGTAATGGGTGCTGAAGAAACTACGCAGCGGTGGAACATAGATTAGCAGTAGTTGTAAAAGAGTGGTCAAGACGACTGAAATCAGAATATAGGGATTAGAGAACGGATCGACTTGAATCGCTAAGCGGGTGTTAGAACGAATCGCGATCGCGTGTCCCATTTGCGCTAGACAAAGGGTGGTAAATACCATTGTTTTCCAGCGGTCTGCGCTCAATCCACCGCCTTGAACTGCCTGGGAATGGTGATAAGCCCAAACCATCAGTAGAATCGTCACGATGGCGAGGATAATCCCGATCCGAATCATGTACGAACCCAGTCCTCGCGCAAAGATATTTTCTTTGGGATTTTTGGGGGGTTGTCGCATGACAATTGGTCTACCTGGTTCGACAGCCAGAGCTAGCGCTGGAATTCCATCTGTCACTAAATTCATCCAGAGAATTTGCAACGGTGAAAGCGGTACTCCTCCCAGACCTAGTAATGGTGCTGAAGCAATAGTTAAAACCTCTCCTAAGTTACTACCTAGAATGTATCTAATAAAACGACGGATGTTGATGTAAACAACTCGTCCTTCTTCTGTCGCCGAGACGATTGTAGAAAAGTTGTCGTCTAGCAACACCATATCGCTAGCTTCTTTACTGACATCCGTACCTGTAATGCCCATTGCTACGCCAATGTCTGCCTGTTTGAGGGCGGGAGCATCGTTGACTCCATCCCCTGTCATGGCAACAATTTGGTTTTTGTGTTGTAGCGCTTGGACGATCTGTAATTTATGCTCTGGCGAGACGCGGGCGTAGACGCTGACGCGATCGACGTGTGCCTCAAGTTCTGGCATACTCAATTTTTCCAGCTCTCGCCCTGTCAGTACTAAATCTCCTGGGTGAGCAATCCCTAGATCCTCAGCTACTGCTTGGGCAGTCAGTTGGTGATCGCCTGTAATCATCACAGGACGGATACCAGCAGTACGGCACTTAGCCACGGCTTCGCGAACTTCGGGACGGGGTGCATCCAGCATTCCCACTAAGCCCAACCAAGTTAAATCGTTTTCTGAGGTTTCTTCCGAACCCTCTGGGGGAATACTTGCAATTGCTTTGTAGGCAAAGCCCAGAACTCGTAACCCCTTACTGGCATACTGGTTGTTCCGGTCGAGGATGTTTAACCGTAACTCGTCAGTCAGCGGTTTGATGCGATCGCCCGTTTGAATATGAGTGCAACGCTCTAAAGTCAGTTCGGGCGAACCTTTGGTGAACATCAAATAAGGATGAGCGGTAAGCGGTGAGGGATGAGAGGCGAGGAAGTTCACTAAGTCCTCGTTTCTCACTTCACAGATCGTACTCATACGCTTGCGTTCTGAGGAGAACGGAAACTCAGCGATTCGGGGAAACCAGCTCGATTGCTGGTCTTTTTCTAGCCCTGCTTTACCTGCTAAAGACAACAGCGCTCCTTCGGTCGGATCTCCAAGGATTGCCCACTCGCCTTTATCTCTTTGCAATATGGCATCGTTGCAAAGTACGCAAGCTAAGAGTAAGGCTTGCAGTTCCGGTTGGTCTGGCGCTGAGACGACTCGATCTTGGTGGCGAAACTCGCCAATGGGGTCGTATCCTTCGCCCGTGACTCGCAGAGAGTTGCTAGCTGTTGCAACTGCCTGGACGACCATTTTATTTTGAGTCAGCGTCCCTGTTTTATCAGAGCAAATTGTGGTGACGCTACCCAGGGTTTCTACAGCCGGGAGTTTGCGGATCAGGGCGTTGCGCTTCACCATGCGTTGAGTTCCCAACGCCAGGGTAACGGTGATAACGGCAGGTAGCCCTTCGGGAACGACAGCAACCGCCATACTGAGCGAGACTTTCACGAGGTTCTCGAAATTACTCATGGTTGGTGTATGGAGCATTCCTAATCCCACCACCAACAGTACTAGAATCATCGCCCCCGTGACTAAGGTATTGCCTAGTTGCGCCATCCGTTTTTGTAACGGTGTGGGTTCGGCTTCTACCGATTGCAGTGCTGTAGCAATTTTCCCTAGTTCAGTCTTCATTCCCGTCCCCGTGACGAGGACTGTTCCTCGCCCTTGGACGACCTCCGTACCTTCGTAAACCATATTGACGCGATCGCCTAATACGGTATCATCTGGTAGTTGGAGCGTGGCTTGTTTGTTGACGGCGTGAGCCTCTCCTGTCAAGGCGGCTTCCCGAATTTGCAGATTTGCAACTTCTAAGAGGCGACCGTCAGCAGAAATCTTCACGCCCGCTTCCAGTAACATTACGTCCCCTGGAACCAATTCTTTAGAATCGACTTCCACGGTTTTGCCGTCGCGCAGAACTCGCACTTTGGGCGAAGACAAGCCTTTTAAGGCAGCTAAAGCCTTTTCTGCGCGACTTTCTTGGATATATCCCAGCAACCCGTTCAGAACGACCACTACGCCAATCGCGATCGCGTCTTTAAACGGTATTTCTCCTGGTTGTCTCGTACCGAACACATCTAAAATTGCTGAAACGACGGCAACTGCTATCAACATCAGCAACATGATGTTTTTGAATTGGTCTAGGAGGATTTCCCAACCACTACGTCCTCCTGTTTCTTGTAATTCGTTGAAACCGTAGCGTTGTAATCTTTCATTAACCTCAGAGGAAGTTAAGCCGGAGGTGCGATCGCTCTGGAGAACATCTGTGGCTCTCTCAGCTTCCAGAGTATGCCAAGCGTAAGACTCTCCGGCAGGCTTAGCCACTGCTAAGTCTGTGCCAGTGCTTGAAGACATTATTTTACTTCTCAAAAACTCAGGAATGCTCTTATAACCTATATCATTTAACTATATGCCTTGCATACCCTTAGCATGGTTAAGTAGTGTGAACTTGGATGAACAAGAGTGAGTCGTGAAGGATTCTAATCTAATGACTCACTACGTCCCTTGGGTGCTTGACTGCATCGCCATAGAAACAAACTTATCAATTTGATAGGTTTGCAACTTTGCATTTGTGCAAAGTTGCAAACCTATCAACGCGAGTTGAGAAACTAGAGAAAAACTATCCTTACGGCTCCCCACGACTCATTGTAAAAAGTTACATTGATTACTATAAGTTAATGTAACGTTAGGTAAAACTGAACATTTAAACCTTTTATGTTTTATTCGTAATACTTTACGATGAAAGATAACCTTTAATGCTTAGGAGATGGTATTTTTATATGCAAACCATTGGTTTAATTTAATAGCTGGCTCAGGTACGCATAGACATTAAATTTGGCTAGATTTCAGCGCTTGGCAAAAATTATAATCTGATTGAGAAGAGCTGTGGGAAAAAAAGACGATCGGAACTACGTGCAAATCAGAGGTCATGTGCGAAAAGATGTAGCACGCCGCTTTAAGCAGTTTTGTTTAGATCGGGAAGTAGACTATAGTGAAGGACTAGAAACAATTCTTAGTGCCTTTTTTACGACGGATACGCAAATAACTAGCGGCGATCTCGATCGCCAAAACAATTCAACTCACCTTCACTGTTACGAACAGCATTGATAATTATCATTTATCATTTGTGAAAGACCAATCTTGTTATTGGTCATTTGCCATGCGAGATAAGCTAATGACAGTGTTATGAGTATTTTATGACTCTGTTGAGGGTTATAATTACAAATTATTCTGTCTTTTGTTTCCTGTTCTTTTCAGAAACAAGACTGCTAGCAGTTAGCACTTACTAAAAGCAAAACTTTGTAGAGCAAACATAAGAGGTAAAATGCTAAGAAGAGTAAAGATTGTTGCTATCATCTACAATTTTGATGCACAGTAGTAACTATTACATGGTAGTGTAAAAACTACAAAACTGAAGATTACTAGACTGAAAACTATCAAGATATCACTCAAGTCAATATGCTCAAGCAAATCAAGAATGCAGCTTTAATTGCTGCGGGTACACTCTGCGCGGGTATAGGTGTCATTGGTGTTTTATTACCTTTGATTCCTGGTACTCCCTTCTTATTAGTAGCAGCAGCTTGTTTCGGCGCGATCGAACAGTAAATTGAGTCAGTTGTCAGTTATCAGTGTAGAGACGTTACATGTAATGTCTGGACAAAGTTATCAGTCATCTCTTACCTTCTTGTGTAGGAGAGAGTTGAACCAAGTTACTTATTTGCTGTGAAGCTTTCGCTCGATGCACTCTTGTAAATCCCTCATTTCGGAAGGGCGAATTTAACTAGAATACCTGCACCTAGCAATTTTTTGGTAGACTCGCCCCTACAATTCCCTATTAGCAACGGGATTGATTCAATGAGCAGAATAATTACATTTCTGGGCGATGGATCTAGAGAACGGACAACGCTAGCAATTGCTACTGCGAAATGGTTTGCCCGACAAGGTAAAAGAGTTTTATTGGCTACCTATGTTAATCCCAGTACGGAGCTACTTTTAGAAACTTCTTTAAGTACGCATCCTCAAAGCGTTGAGAGTCATCTGCAAGTTGTACAGTTACAAACAACTGTACTGTTAGAACAGGCTTGGGATGAAGTCAAAAAACTTGTTTCTACCTATTTCCCAGATTCTTTTTCCGAACAAATCTATCCTGCCGAATTGATTATACTACCTGGATTTGATAGTTTTTTAACTTTCAATGCCCTACGACAATACTATCAAAGTGGTAGCTATGATGTCATTATTTATAGCGATCGAGAAAATTTAGAGATACTGCGTATGCTAGGGATTCCTAGTGCTTTGGATTGGTATTTTCGGCGCTTTCACCAAATATTTGCAGATCTAGATATTAGCGAGATTGCTAATTCAATTGGTGGTCCATTGGCTGCGGCAATTCTTCACGCTAATATCGATCGCCAGAAAATGCAAGAAGGACTGGCTCAAATTCAGCATTGGATCGAGCAAGGAGTGGCAGTGGTTAACGATGCAGGTCAGTTAACAGCCTATCTTATTACTAACGATACACCAGAAGCGATCGCCGATACTCGCTGGTGCTGGGGCAGCGCCCAACAAATTAACCTCACTGTCAGTGGTGTTTTAGCGTATCAAGATCGAGATTTAAGTAGAGAAGCTATACAGTCGGCTTTCACCCCATTAGCTGTCCATCATATCTCTACTTTGCAGGAGAGGAATTGGGAAGCAATTATTCAAGAATTGCCAGATTTTAACGCTAGTATTTCCGTAACACCGCCACTCAACATCGATCTCGTCCAGCGCCAAGTTCACGTTTTTTTACCAGGATTTAATAAAAAACAAGTTAAGTTAACGCAGTCTGGTGCAGAAATAGTTATTGAAGCTGGCGACCAAAGGCGACAGATTGTCTTACCACCAGAGTTGAAAGGAAAATCTGTACAATCTGGTAAATTTGAGGAACCGTATTTAGTAATTTCTTTTTAGCAATACTTCGGACAGTTTTTGGCGCTTGGCAGTAGACAGAAAAGCCATCGAACCGATAGAGTGCCTTTTAGAACAAA
>NZ_PYCI01000206.1:0-8589 GCF_003015105.1 Chroococcidiopsis sp. CCALA 051
GGATTAAAGCGTTGGTAATGACTAAATCGACAGCACCATCAGCATTAGCAATGGGAGATTGTCCCATCCCATCGCGGATGACTTTACCACCACCAAACTTGACTTCATCACCGTAGGTGGTAAAGTCTCGTTCGACTTCGATAAATAATTCTGTATCGGCGAGACGGATGCGATCGCCTGTTGTGGGACCGAAGGTTTCGGCGTAGGCACGGCGATCCATGCGATAGCTCATAGATATTCCTTGTCAGAGTCTATAAGAGATTGAACCACATAGATAAGGAAAATCTAGAGAAAAAATTTATATAAGTTTCACAAATTCCACGAAAACTATCCGTCTAGCGCCCCATTGACACTACTGTTGAAGCCATAGACATGTCTAGTTCCAGCTAAGGGGATAATGGTAACTTCCCGTTCGTCTCCTGGTTCAAACCGGACAGCCGTACCTGCGGGAATATCTAAGCGCATCCCTTTTGCCCGTTCTCGCTCGAATTCTAAGGCAGGATTGACTTCAAAAAAATGATAATGAGAACCAACTTGGATCGGGCGATCGCCTGTATTTGCTACTCGTAAAACAGTTGTGGGACGACCTGCATTTAATTCAATTTCCCCTGACTGGACGATCGTTTCACCTGGAATCATTGCCTATTCCTCGTCTTGCTATTTGCTGATGAAATAAAAACATTGTAGCGATCGCTGACACCGAGCGCT
This sequence comes from Chroococcidiopsis sp. CCALA 051, assembly GCF_003015105.1. Taxonomy (NCBI): domain Bacteria; kingdom Bacillati; phylum Cyanobacteriota; class Cyanophyceae; order Chroococcidiopsidales; family Chroococcidiopsidaceae; genus Chroococcidiopsis; species Chroococcidiopsis sp. CCALA 051. Next base: position 709 of record NZ_PYCI01000206.1, read on the forward strand.
TTCGCACGCCAAAATATAATCGGTTTGGTGTCAACTATTGCTAGCCACCAAATCTTATGCACAAAATGTTAATTAGTGCAAACTTGTTTGAAGTTCATTATGAACTTACTTCAAAAAATTGCCCATAGCAATTTTTTTCTATGTTATTGAAAATACACTTGGTTAACCAAAAGTGAGTACGATCGCTATTTCTGGCTATGAGATTATTAATAAAATTTACGAAAGCGATCGTTCGGTGGTTTATCGAGCGTGGCGAATCCGCGATCGTCAACCAATTATTCTGAAAATTTTAAAAGCAGATCAACCTAGCTTAGAAGAGCTGATTCGGTACAAGCAAGAATATGAGATCGCCCATTCTTTAAATTTATCTGGAGTCGTAAAAGCTTACAGTTTAGAAAATTTTCACAACACTGTATTAATTACTTTAGAAGATTTTGGTGGTGAGTCTTTAGAAATCCTCAGTAAAGCTAAAAATATTAGTCTCAAGAATTTTCTTGAAATTGCTATTCTCATAGTAGAGAGTTTATGCAAAATTCATGCAGCAAATATAATTCATAAAGATATTAGTCCGGCTAACATAGTTTTTAATTCTGCTACCAAGCAACTCAAAATTACTGACTTTGGAGTTGCAACTGTTTTATCTAAAGAAACTCCTAATTTTGGTCATCCTAGTATTTTAGAAGGAACTCTGAATTACATATCTCCAGAACAAACTGGCAGAATGAACCGCAATGTTGATTATCGAACAGATTTTTATTCTTTAGGAGCAACTTTCTATCAATTACTCACCCACCAACTACCATTTGATACTGACGATCCTTTAGAACTCATTCATTGTCACCTTGCTAAGCAGCCAATTCCGCCCCACCAAATCGATCCTAGTATCCCTCTAGCTCTTTCACAAATTGTTATAAAACTATTGGCAAAAACCGCTGAAGCACGTTACCAAAGTGCCTGGGGAATCAGAGCAGACTTAAAAAAATGTTGGCAGCAATTAGAGAATAATCATACTATTACAGAATTTGAATTAGGCAAAGAAGACATTTCCGCCAAACTACAAATTCCCCAAAAGCTTTACGGTAGAGAACGAGAGATTGAGATTCTATTAGCGGCTTTTGGGAGAGTCTGTGAAGCAGGACAAAGAAGACAAGGAGGACAAGAGATACCAATTACCAATTACCAATTCAAACCCGAATTAGTCTTAGTTCGTGGATATGCTGGAATTGGCAAATCATCTCTCGTACAGGAAACTTTTAAATTATTTACTCAAAAAAAAGGATATTTTGTTCAAGGAAAATACGAACAATATCAGCGGCATATTCCTTATTTTGGCTTAATTAAAGCACTGCAAGAATTAGTTCGTCAACTCTTATTAGAAGACTCAGATCGATTAGCAAAGTGGCGAGATTGCATTCTCACTACTTGCGGAGAGAATATCGGCGTTCTGATCGATGTTGTTCCCGATTTATCATTGCTTTTAGGTCAACACTCAGCGATCGCAACTTTAAATCCAACAACAGCAGAGCATCGGTTTAAATTAGTATTTCAAAAGTTGATTCAAGTATTTGCCCAGGCAGAACATCCACTCATAATTTTTTTAGACGATCTTCAATGGGTAGATAGAGCTACTCTACAATTAATTCAGATTTTAGTCGCGGAAGGAAAGCAGTATTTATTTTTGATTGGGGCATATCGAGACAATGAAGTTAATGTTTTTCATCCTCTCAGCTTGAGTTTAGAAGAGTTAACCAAATTTGGAGTCACAATTCATTATATCTCTTTAACACCTCTTAATATATCTCAGATTAATCAACTACTTTTGGAAACTCTTAAGTGCGATCGTAAGGTGACAGAACCTTTAGCAAAACTGATTTTAGAGACAACTCGCGGCAATCCATTTTTTATTAGTGAGTTTATCGCTTATTTAGAAGCAGAAGACTTATTAAAATTTGAACGAGCGAGACAAATTTGGTACTGGAATTTAACAGAAATTCAACTAGCTCAAGCAACTCATAATAATCTTACCGAGCTTCTCGTTAAGAAAATTCAAAAGCTCGATAACAATACACAACAAATTTTAAAACTAGCAGCATGTATTGGTAGTTCGTTTGAGTTATCTACTTTAGTTGGCTGTATGACAAAACCTGCTGAAGTCATAGTGGCACTTCTACAACCAGCGATCGCTGCTAGTTTAATTATCCCTATTGGTAACGATCGCACGGCAATTGAGTTAGGTATTTCTCTAACACGAATATTAACAGTAAGATATAAATTCGCTCACGATCGCATTCAACAAGCCGCCTACTCGTTGATTCCAGAAGATAAAAAACAAACTTTGCATCAAATAGTTGGTCGAACCCTACTACAAAATACTCTAACAGACAAGCAAGAAGAAAAAATTTTTGATATTGTCAATCATCTGAATTTTAGTATCCCTTTGTTACAGAACCAAACTGAAAAAGATGAATTAGCAGCACTAAACTTAACTGCTGCCAAAAAAGCTAAAGAATCCATTGCCTATGAGTCAGCATTAAGTTACGCAAGTTTGGGTATCAAACTTATTGAGGAAAAAAGCTGGCAACGACAATACGAGCTTTCACTTGCTTTATTTTTAGAAGCAGCGGCAGCAGCATATTTGTGTGGCAAATTTACCTCAACAGAAAATTATATAGATATCGTACTACAACAAGCAAAAAATTTATTAGATAAAGTTAAAGTCTATGAAATTAAAATTCTCGCTCATGTTGCCCAAGGAAAACCACTTGCAGCTGTCAGCATAGCAATATACGCCTTGCGGCTTTTAGGAGTTAATTTACCTCACAGAGCGAGTAAATTTAAGATTTTACTAGCGGCGATCGCTACCAAATTTAGCTTATGTCATAAACACATTGAGGCAATAATTAATTTGCCACCTATGAGCAATCCCCACACATTAGCAGCGATGAAAATTATGGGAATTGCAGGTTCGCCTACATACAATGCTGCGCCACAATTCGCTCCCTTATTAGCATTTGCTGGAGTCAATCTATCACTCAAATATGGCAACACAGCAATGTCTGCTTATGGTTATGCCAGTTATGGAGTGATGTTATGTGGCGTATTGGGAAATATTGATGCTGGCTATCAATTTGGTAAACTTGCTTTAGACCTATTAGAAAAGTTTCAGGCAAAGGAATTAAAAGCTAGAACCTTCATGGTGTTTAATAATTTTATTCGACACTGGAAGGAACATGTTAGAGAAGGCTTACCATCCCTCATAGAAGCTTATCAAAGTGGATTAGATACTGGCGACATTGAATTTGCTGCCTATTGCGGGTTTATTTACTGCTACCATTCCTATTTTGTCGGCAAGGAATTGACAGCACTCGCCCAAGAAATGGAAACATATTTACAAGCAAGCGATCGCCTCAAACAAGAGACAGCCTCGCATTTATTACAACTCTATAGACAATCTGTGGCAAACTTGTTGGGGACAACAGAAAATCCGTGTTTTTTTAGTGGCAAGTACTACGACGAAAACAAGATGCTGTCATTACTATTAGCAGTGAATCATAAAACTGCTTTATTTCACTTGTATTGTCAGAAACTTACACTCAATTACCTATTCGAGGCATACGATCGCGCTACTGAAAATGCGTTGCAAGCAAAAAAATATATAGATGGTGTTATTGCTTCTCTATCTTTACCTATTTTTAATTTTTATCATTCTTTAACTTTAATATCCACATATAGCTCTACTTCAATTTGGCAAAAAAAGCGTATTTTAAAACTTGTCAAGATGAATCAAAGGCAAATGCGAAAATGGGCAGATTCTGCGCCCATGAATCATTTACATAAGTATTATTTAGTAGAAGCCGAGAGTCATCGAGTTCTTGGCGATTTTGTGCGAGCCATAGATGACTACGATCGCGCCATTGCTTTAGCTCAAAAACATACATATTTGCAAGAAGAAGCATTAGCAAACGAACTAGCAGCCAAATTTTATTTAGAATTAGGTAAAGACACGATTGCTCGCATTCATCTTTTAAATGCTAGATCTTGTTATCTAGTCTGGGGTGCAATAGCTAAAGTAAAGGCTTTAGATACCAAATATGCTCGATTATTATTTACTTTGGCAAATCAGTCTCATAAATTCACTGCAAGCCATAACATTAATATTCATACATCCGATCGCTTACTCGATTTAAATACATTCATTAAAGCCGCACAAATCGTTTCTGGCGAAATTGTTTTTCAGGACTTAATTCATAAAATAATGCAAACTGCAATCGAGAATGCAGGCGCGGAGTTAGGCTTTTTATTATTGATTCGAGATCGAAAGCTAGTTATAGAAGCAGCTATATCTGTCGCATCATCTGAGCAAACGCTCTCATTTCCTATGGCAGTGACAAGCGATCTGCTACCAATTTCTTTAATTAACTATGTAGCCGAGCATAAACTTGATGTCGTGCTACAAAACACTATTGATAGTTACAATTTTGCCCGCGATCCTTACGTTCAATCGCATAAACCCAAATCAGTATTGTGCGCCCCTATTTTGAATCAAAATCAACTCGTAGGCATTTTCTATTTAGAAAATAATCTTGCCACAGGTGCATTTACGAGCGATCGCTTAGAAATTTTGCGATTGCTCTGTTCTCAAGCGGCAATTTCCTTAAAAAATGCCCAACTGTACCAAGACTTACAGCGATCGGAACTGAAAGAACGAGAAAAAGCTAGTCAATTAGAAAAATCATTAAAAGAACTGCAAATCGCTCAAGATAGTCTCGTACAAGTTCAAGAACAACTACTGCATGATGCCTTTCACGATCCCCTCACCGATTTACCCAATCGTGCTTGGTTGATCGAGCGTTTAGAACAAGCGATCGAAATGCACAAACGCTATCCAGATTATCTCTATGCTTTACTGTTTATCGACCTAGACCGTTTTAAAGTTGTGAATGATAGTTTAGGGCATTTGGTAGGAGATGAGTTAATTAAAAGTGTTGCTAGCAGGTTAAAACTTACTTTACGTGCCTCAGATACAGTAGCGCGACTCGGAGGCGATGAATTTGTAATTCTACTAGAAAACATTCGCGATCTTGAAGAAGCAACTGTGGTAGCAGACAGAATTCAAGCACGCTTAAAACAACCGTATCGACTGCTGGAATATGAAGTTTTTACCAGCGCGAGTATTGGCATCACGTTCAGCACGATGAATTACGAACGAGCAAGTGATGTTCTCAGAGATGCGGATGCAGCCATGTATCATGCTAAAGAGCAACATAAAGGACGATATCAAATCTTTGCCCCCGCAATGCAAGCCCGCGCGATCGCCCGTTTGCAATTAGAAAGCGATTTACGACGGGCGATCGCCCAACAAGAATTATCTTTACATTACCAACCAATTATTCAACTTTCTAGCGGCTGTCTGACTGGATTTGAAGCTTTGATCCGCTGGGATCATCCCCAGCAAGGTTGGATCGCACCAACAGAATTCATTCCAGTTGCAGAAGAAACTGGATTGATCGATTCTTTGGGTTGGTGGGTATTGCAGCAAGCCTGTTTGCAATTACAAACTTGGCGCGAACGATTTCCTAAATATCATAGCCTTGCAGTCAACGTTAATTTGTCAGTGCAACAACTCAAACAAACAGATGCAGCCGAACGGATCGAGCAAATTTTACAGACAACTCAACTGCCAGGAGAATGTTTGAAACTTGAAATTACCGAAAGCTGCTTGTTAGAAACAGCAGACTTAGCCCCACAGTTACTAGAACGTCTTCAAGCTTTAGGAGTTCAACTGTGTATCGATGATTTCGGTACGGGTTATTCTTCTCTAAGTCGCCTGCACGATCTACCCATTGATACGCTGAAAATCGATCGCTCTTTTGTCAACCATCTCGAATCTAGTCGTCACACCGCAATCGTCCAGACAATCGTTACACTAGCACGCAGTTTGGGCATAGATGCAGTAGCAGAAGGCATAGAAACCCAATTGCAGTTAGAAAAACTACAACAACTTGGCTGCGATTTAGGGCAAGGATATTTATTTTCTCAGCCTGTAGACAATCAGCAAGCGGAAAGATGGTTGGTAATTGGTAATTGGTAAGTAAAAAAGTACTAGTTACTCACAAATGACAAATAACTAATGACAAATGACAAATGACTAACTATCAAATTGTGTTTCACAAAAACATTGGAGAATTTCAATACAGTTAGCGATCGCTCCTAAATGAGCAATCTCATATCCGTGAGTGTTTTGGGTTGGAAATGCCAAACACGCAGCACGCGCAACGTGTCCGAATTTCATGGCGATTGAAGCGTCGCTGCCAAACCCGCTGAGGGTTGCTAACTGCAAGGGAACATTCTTTGCTTCTGCTGCATGACGCAGTTGTTGGTTCAAACCTTCATCGTAAATTCCATAACCATCTTGGGCTAAAATTACGGGCGCTTCCCCAGACTGAATTGGATATTCTGAAGAGAGAGGGCAGATTTCTAAGGCGATTAATCCATCCAAGCGTTGCTGCTGCGTGAAATAAAGCGCCCCAATTGCTCCCACTTCTTCTTTTGCCGAAGCTACCAAATAGATATCTACTGCTGGTTGTTTAATTCTCTCAGCTAAAGCCAGCAAGATCGCGACGGAAGCTTTGTTATCTAAAGTGTAGCTGGCAATATGGTCTTTTAATCGGATCGGGCGCTTGCGATGCTTGCCGATCGCCATCCGCGTACCCGCACGAACTCCTGCATCTGCGAGTTCTTCAGGAGTAAGCATAGTTTCAATCCAGGCATCTTCCCATCTTACAGGCGTATCTTCCTGCTGCACTTTTTGGGGCGACTCGTGGGAAACGTGGCGAGAACCAAAGCTGAGAATGCCGCTAATAGTTTCGTTGTCTCCCAGCAGATCCACGACTCCTTCGCCATATACCCAAGGGAAAGCACCGCCTAGTTTTCTAACTTCTACGCACCCATCATCGCCCACACTCTTGACAATTGCGCCAATTTCATCTTTGTGGGCAGTAATCGCGATCGCACCTTGAGGATCTCGCCCAGGAATTTTGGCAATCATATTATCGGCACGATCCAACCACACTTCTACCCCCAAGGCAGAGAAGCGTTCGAGCAAGAATTGATTAATCTCTGCCTCGACTCCACTGGGAGAGTGATGCATGACTAATTCTTCGATAGTGGTAAATAGGCGATCGTAGTTAGACACGAAGGATTAATGAGAATGAGGTGTAGAGATGTTGTCTGCAATGCCTCTACAGTAACAAGGGCTGAGCGATTGACTCCATCGATCTTCGATAATTGTTCCTCATCTCTTGTTCTTGTATAGCGATACCGTAGTCCCTGCCGCAGTACCAAGGGTAGCCAACATGAATGCGTTTAATCCAGCAGTTGATGATTCAGAAGATGATTTAGCAGTAGATGCAGATTTGAGGCTAGATAAAGCTAATTCTCCTACTAATGCATGGACTCCAGTTGTGGGGTGCAAATTGTCCCAGAAGAGATATTCGTTAGGATTGCTGCATACGCTTGTTTGAGTCAAGCAAGTATCGGTAACGTTGGTAAGCCCAAACTCAGATGGATTGGCGATCGCACGTCTGAATAGAGAATTCACGTCCACTGAGACAATATTAGTATTGGTTCTCTTATCCAAGACTTGCAAAGTTGCTGCCAAGCCAGTGTTATGAAATTGAGTCAAAGCATTCAGGGTGTTAGCAATTTCTTGATTATTCCTAGTAGCGGGAATGCGCCCCAAATCTGGTAAATTTACTACTAAAATATGTCTTGCCCCGCGCTCTGCGAGAGTACTTACTGCTGATGTAATATTGTTAACTGGTACGAACGGATCGGTGACTCCACCTCCTAAATAGTCATTTGCTCCCACCCATATAACAT
>NZ_PYCI01000207.1:0-8558 GCF_003015105.1 Chroococcidiopsis sp. CCALA 051
ATCGCCACCGGCTTGTTGACACCGAACTCCGCCATCCATTTGCGCAGTGTCGCGATCGCATCTTCCCTGAGCTGACCGCCGTACATGTGAGTGCCGATGAGATCGGCATATTTTCCAATACCTGCCTTGAGGAGAGCGCGGTTGTATTCCGTGTTCGGTCTGGTCGCGGGTGCAGACTCGACGAGTATTCCTGGGTCTACCCGCTTGATTGCCTCGTAGCAGGCTTTTTGCATACGGACGACGGTTGCGGGTGTCTCGGGACCTCGCTTGGCATCTCGACCGCGAATATCTGGTTCGTTATCCACTATGTAGTAGCGCACCGTATCCTTCCAATGGTGAGCCACTTGACCGCATTTCCAGGCATAGTTCTTCGTCCACTGGATGGGTTCGTATCCAGCGACATCGAGTTCCCACCTGAAAGCGATTACCATGTGAAGGGCTAACCCTTTAGCCAAGTGTTCTTGAATTACTACGTCGCGCCGAGAGAAATCGCACGGCTCCCCCTCCCGCTCGCACTTCATCTTGTCTGCTCCGGTGCGGACTGCGGTGAGCCCAAGGGCAGAGATGCGCCCTGACACCATCTGGCTGAACTCCTGGGAGTCGTCGTACCCAGTGCCGTCGTTCACGCCGAAGATGACATTCCCGCCTCCTCGCTGCGGCACGTCGGTCTTCAAGTCGGCGCAGGCGAAAGAAAATGGCAGAATCGCACTGAGGATGAACGCACAGCAGAAGAATAAGAGCTTCGGATGTTTCTTTGGATGAACAGCGGCAACGAGGCGACCGATTGTGACGCGGTAAAGATCGGGTATGTGCATAATTTCTCATGCGGTAAAGTTCGCTCGGGCGGTTATGTATTTATTCCTGCCAGACATTACATGCTTATGTTCTTTTGGATCAAACCAAATCATCTTCATAAAACACCAGCGCCTTTTTTAGAATTAAGCTTCAATACTTCTGTCATATGACTTCTACCTGCTGAAGACTTTTTGCTTGACTTTTGAAGCAACTACAATAACTACTCTCAAATTTCCGCAAACAAGTTAGAGCAATTTTTTCGATTCTGCAAGCGAAACTTTTTCAGAAAAATAGCTACAGATTGAGCGCAACGGATTAGATAGCAATTCCAAAAATTTGAGAGCCTTACCTGAGAGAAGCCTATATAATTTGTCAATCTAGTCAAGTCGAGAATAAAATTTTGTAAAGTAGGAACGTGCAATTTAATACTGAATCTTTTGTTACGCCTCTATCTAAAGAAAGAGTTTTTGATTCGGTATCTGAAGTAGCTTGCGTGACTTGAGCAAATATAACTATTCTTTGGATGAATTTCATAGCTACGCTCTCGGTTAGTTCCTTGATACTTTACCGATGTGAAGTGACGAGTTCCGCTCGGTCTGTTTGTCGCATCTGAGGCGGTGTACCAACAAGTCTAGCTGTAGCGGCTGCTAGTCACGAATGAGTTGACCAAAAAGCCCAACTGATGGAGTTTTATGCAACAGTCAAGTCCGCTCGTTGGCTTAATCACTCCACCGTTCCAACAGCAATGGAAGCGTCGCGCGCAGCTGCCAGAACACAGCGAAGTTTTATGGCGGATCGAATCAGGTGTCGTCTGTAGTATGACTTGGACTGCTGAAGGCGAGCTAGTTTGCTTGGGCTATTGGGGAGTGGGAGATGTGGTGGGACACCGATTGTCACGAGTGCGACCTTACGAAATCCACTGCCTCACAGATGTCGTCATCAGCTGCTGTTCCTACACTCAGCGATCGCATTTCACCGATGCCATCATTCACCAGCAGCAGCAAACCGAAGAACTCCTGAGCATTGTTCATCTCAATCCCCTGTCTCAGAAGTTATGGCAGCTCCTCATGTGGTTGAGTCAAAAATTCGGTTGCGACGTGGAAAACGGTCGCTTGCTCGATCTGCCGCTCACCCATCAGCAGTTGGCTCAGACGCTGGGGACGAATCGGGTCACGGTGACCACAATCCTTCAGCGGTTAGAAGCAGAGGGAAAAATACATCGGCAGCAACGGCGGCTCGTTGTTGCACGGCAGGAAAACCACGCTCGTCAGTCAAAAGACGTGCAATCTAGAGAGCGAGCAAACAGGGCGCGCCACCGGGCTAACATCATCACGAGCGATCGCTCCTGAACTTTTCCGTACCTGTGTGCAATTGACAAGCTTTTAGTATGAGTAGAGAATAAGCCAAAAGCAAAGATGCCGAAAGTCAGATTCAGAGCGCTTGTAACATTTGCTAGCAGCGCTCGACGTGCGAGAGCGATCGTGGCGATCGAGAATCTCTCAAGCGAGCCGCTGCAAAAGATGGAGCGCATGACCGAGAACTTTCTCGGCTCGACTCAAATTTCTGCGGTGGTCGCTCGATAACGTTCGCGATTGAGGTGTTTTATGGTGGTGACTCAAACTAACGTCTACTGTAATGAGATCGAGCTGTTGATTTCTTACTATCAAAAGCCTTCGCTCTGGTTACGCAATCGACTGGTGAGAAGGCACGCTGGGTTAGTACGCCAGATGGCGCGTCAACTGTACCATCGCTCTCCCGAACCTTATGAAGATTTAGAGCAGATTGGATACTTCGGTTTGATTCGCGCGATCGAGCGCTTTAATCCCGATCGAGGATATGCTTTTAGTTCTTTTGCAATTCCTTATATTCGCGGTGAAATTTTACATTTTATCCGCGATCGCGCCGGAGTGGTAAAAATCCCCCGCCGCTGGCAAGAGCTTCACGCTCGCGGGCAAAAAGTTTGCCAACAATTAACTTCTTCTCTCGGTCGTCTTCCGACAGATTTAGAGATTGCGCGATCGCTGCACGTCTCGCTGTCAGAATGGAGAGAAAGCCAATTAGCCATTCAAAATTGCCGCGTCTTCAGTTTAGATAGTACGTTGGTTCGAGAGCCCGATGGTCAGATTCAACTAGCCGATACCATAGCAGAGCGACGTTCTTGCACTTTACAGCCAGAAGAAGAGCGGCAACAATTGCGCTTCGCTATGAACCAGTTGGAAGAAAATACTCGCAAGGCAGTTGAATTGGTCTTCCTCCAGCAATTTTCTCGCAAAAAAGCAGCTCAATACCTTGGTGTGAGTCCGATGACTGTCACTCGATATCTACAAAAAGGCAAACAACAGTTGTTTGAGCTGTTGCAACCCTAGAATTTTGGACTCGACTGAACCCAGGGGCTAGAAAACTATGAGACGTTTTTTGCTTTGGATGTTACCGCTCGCTGTCTGTTTCCTCTTATCGAGTTGCAATACTGTCATGGCAGGAGCGCGAACGAGTAAATTGAGCCAACTGCGTGTCAGTCACAACGGTCGGTTTTTGGTGAAAGAGGATGGTTCGCCTTTCTTTTGGCTGGGCGATACGTCGTGGGCAATTCTTCAGAAGGCAACGCGCGAGGATGCGCACAATCAACCTTCCGTGTTACGCTATCTCGAAGATCGCGCTGCCAAGAGATTCAACGTGATTCAGTGTCGTTTGGTTAGGAACGCCGAGAGTACAAATGCTTACGGTCAAGCGGCGTTTATCCGAGGCAACTTTGCCCGACCTCAGATTGCTAACGGTGCTAACAACGATTATTGGGACATGGCTGACTGGTTTGTGGCGCAGGCTGAAGCGCACGGACTCTATCTGGCTCTGCTGCCGATTTGGGCTAACAACGTACCGAATCACGACCCAATAGTTCAGAATCCTGCGATTGCTTATCGCTACGGACATTTCCTTGGCAACCGTTGGCGGCATAAATCGCACTTGATTTGGGTGATGGGCGGAGATCCGGTGCGCGAGCGGGACGTTGACAATCCAGAACGACTGAGAATGACCCGCGCCATAGCCGAGGGAATTGCGGATGGTGCGAACGGTGACGCGCGATTTGACGGGCAAGCAGATTACAGCACGACATTGATGACTTACCACCCTCGCGGTGGCGGTCGCTCGTCTTCGCGCCATCTGCACCAGGAAAAGTGGCTCGACTTTAACATGATTCAAACCACAACTTCTTTCGAGTTTCGTAACTACAAAACGATCGCCGCAGACTATGCAAAAGAACCGCCGAAGCCAACGCTGGATGCCGAAGTTGCATACGAAAACTCACTTTCTCTGAGCAGGAATGCGCCACCGGACAAGCGAATTCAGCCTTGGCACGTTCGCAAAGCGGCATACTGGGCTGTGTTTGCTGGTGGCTTCGGTCATACCTACGGTCATCGTAGCTTTATTGGTTGGGTTCGTGAAGGCGAACATCTGGGGAGAGGTGCGGACATCCCGTGGTTCAAATCCCTCGATGCGCCAGGTGCGGGTCAAATGACATATCTACGCAATCTGATGGAGTCGCAACCGTTTCTAACGCGGATTCCAGATCGCTCCTCGATCGCAAACGGGCAGAGAGAGCAACTCAATCGCATTCAGGCGACACGGAATGCTGATGGCAGCTATGTCATGCTCTATCTTCCAACTAGTAATGCTGTAACAATTCAAATGGATAAAATTTCAGGCGAGCGGGTGAAAGCACGCTGGTTTAACCCGCGTCAAGGGACTTGGCAGGCGATCGGCGAATTCGCTGCGGCTGGCACGAAACGCTTCGTTCCGCCATCCCACGAGCGCGATCGCGACTGGGTACTGGTACTAGAGCGGGCGGATTAGTTTTATCGCGTGCGTTCAATCAGCGATTCTTGTAGATGTAGTACAGTTTTTGAAAGCAATTCTCAATTAATTAAAAGAAATTATACACGATCGCTAGCGATCGCGTCTGACGCGAGACGGATTTTTTTCTATTGCAAACGGATCTCTTAGTTTCAGCTTAATGTTTTGCTTGAGGGCGATCGCATTTAGCAACGCCCTCAAGCAAATTGTATTGGGCGATCGCGTTCTAGTTTATTGAAATTTATTATCATCAAATCTAACAGCTCTACCATTTGCTAGCTATGACAATTACCCTGACGATGTACGAGGATTGGGAACTATGGGCAGGAGCTAACCCCAACAGTCTACAAAAACCAAAACCAGAGCCATTTGAAATCGTCCGCGAAATGCCTCAGCAACTGGGTAAAGGCTATGCGCGACTTATTGAGGTGTATCCCCACTTTTGGCTAATGATTGTGGACTATAAATATCGCGATGATATGTTAATCAAAATCCCTGAGTGGGATCACCCATTACAATTCTTAGTTTACCTTTCAGGTAAAATCACAGACGAATACGGGGGGCAGTTAGGAGAAGGATATACGTGTATTTCGGGTAGTGGCGTTCAACGCCAAATGACTACGCAATTACTCAAAACTCGATATGTAGGTGTTGATATCGAGATGCCTCCTGAGTTGCTGGCAACTTTTTTCCCTGATGAAGCTGGGGAAATTCCCCACCAGTTGCGTCTGTTGGCGAAGGGTAATGATTGGCAGACTTTGCTTTACCCCGAAACTACAACGGCTATTCAGGGAATAGCACAGCAAATTATCAACTGTCCTTACGAGGGAATGACAAAGCGGATGTATTTACAAGGGAAGGTGTTGGAACTAATGGCGTTGCAATTAGCTCCTATATTATCTGCTCAAGATGGAATACAGCCATCGCCACGCCTGAAAGCAGATACTATTAGCCGGATTCATTACGCTAGAGAAATTTTGTCGGCACATTTGGAAAATCCGCCGTCATTGTTGGAATTGGCGCAAATTGTTGGAGTGAGCGATCGCAATCTACGGCGCGGATTTAAGGAAATGTTTGGCACAACGGTGTTTGGCTATCTCACTAATATACGTATGGAGCAAGCAGAACAACTTTTGCGCTCTGGTAAGCTGAGTGTTGCAGAAGTTGCCAATTTGAGCGGTTATTCTCAGCAAGGACACTTTGCGGCTGCCTTTAAAAGAAAATTTGGCATTACACCTAGAGAATGCTTATCAGGAAACAGAAGTATTTTACCTTCGTAATGCCGTTTTGCGACTGTAATGCCGTTTTGGAATAGACTCTAACCCTAGTGCTTCTTTACACTATGCTTTATTGCAATTAACAACTATACGCAATAAGCCAAATTTTTATTGAAATTTCAACAACTGTGGTGTGATGAGCAAGATCGAAGGTTGGATAGTTCTGCCCAAACAAAATTCGTGGCTAGTACTCGGCTTGATAGGATATGTTTTCAGCATTGCTGTTGGTCAGCCTGTCGTGGCTCAAGTTGAATCAGATAACCAAAAATTAACTACACCTATTCCTCGATTAAGTGAAGTTAGATTTCCAGCCAGCAATGTTAAAGGTTTGCTCTCGCAATCATCAATACCAACTAACCGCCCTTCCCAAGAAGAAGTTACACAAGTGACGGGAGTACAGGCTAATTCCACCGATAAAGGTGTAGAGGTGATTTTACAAACCACCCAAGGCGAACAACTGCAAATCAGCGATCGCAGTCAAGGAAATAACTATATTGCTGATATTCCTAACGCCCAATTGCGCTTGTCAACTGGCGATGCCTTTACATTCAGTTCCCAAAAACCTGTTGAGGGTATTACTGAAATAACAGTTATAAATCTGGATGCTAATACTATTCGGGTGACGGTGACGGGTGAGGCGGGTGTCCCAACTGTCGAATTGTTGGACAGTCCAAACGAGGGTTTGATTTTTGGTATTACAACTACTGCAACTTCCGCACAACAGCCACAGCGATCGGAAACATCACCACAACCAGAAAAAGAACAGCTAAGTCAACCATCAGCAGCGGATGATGAGTCAATTGAGATAGTTGTGACGGGCGAGCAAGATGGGTATCGCGTGCCAAATGCTAGTGTGGGAACCAGAACCGATACGCCTTTGCGGGATATTCCCCAGTCGATTCAAGTCATCCCCCAAGAGGTTATCCAAGACCAGCAAGCTACTCGTCTAGTAGAAGTACTAAAGAATGCACCTGGTGTTGTGCTAGGTGGTCGAAGTCCTCGCGATCCTCTCAATATAATTAACATTCGAGGATTTGATGCATCTAATGATATTCTAATCAATGGTTTGCCAGATCCCACAGCTTCAGAAATAGCATTTGGGTCTAACATTGAACGGGTTGAAGTTCTCAAAGGACCTGCCTCAGTTCTGTTCGGTCAAGGTGGGCTAGGCGGTAGCGTTAACTTGGTCACGAAGCAGCCATTACCCGATCCTTTCTATTCCGTAGAGGCTTCTGCTGGCAGCTACAATCTTTATCGTGGTGCGATTGATTTATCCGGTCCATTGAATGAAAGCAAAACGGTACTGTATCGCCTAAATGCTTCTGCTCAAACCAGGGAAAGCTTTATTGATTTCTATGAACACCGAGACTATTTAATTGCACCAAGTTTGGCATTTCAACTCGGTGATAAAACCAAGCTGACATTAGCAGCAGAGTATCTCCTTTCAGAGGGAACCTATGATTTTGGATTACCTCCCAGAGGCAGTGTTTTGCCTAACCCTAATGGTAGGATTCCTCGTAACCGTTTTGTGAGTGAGCCTGATTTTAATCAAGTTTCAAATGAGGTATTTCGTATCGGCTATGATTTGGAACATCGCTTTAGTGAAGACTGGCAAGCAAGAAGCGTTTTTCGGACTTCCTTATTTCGCCTAAGACGAGATACTGTATTTCCACTAGCATTTCAGAGTGATGGACGTACCCTAAATAGAGGACAAGAGGATGATACTGAATACGATGCAAATACCTACAATCTTGACAATTACATTGTTGGTAACTTTGCCACAGGGAATACTAAGCATCAACTAGTAGCAGGATTTAATCTCAGAAGAACTGATATTGATTATAAATCTAATCTCAGCTTAAATTATACTCCCCTTGATGTTTTTAACCCTGTGTATGGGCGTACTCCAATCAACCCGACTTTTACACCGCAGGCTAACAAAGATAGAGTGCAGCAATTCGGTATTTATCTCCAAGACCAAATTACCTTAGCCGAAAACTTGAAGCTACTTTTGGGTGGACGCTTTGATATTGCTAATCAAAAATATCAGGAACCATTTGAACAAATAGATGACTTTAAACAAACAGAGGCTTTTAGCCCCCGTTTTGGCATTGTTTACCAGCCTATTCAACCGATTTCGCTCTATGCTAGCTACAGCCGTTCATTCAACTATTCAACATCCAGTGGATTCGCTCCTGCGGAGACCGATCCAGAACGAGGCACACAGTACGAAATTGGTGTCAAAGCCGATCTCACTGACCAATTGGCTGCAACACTAGCATTTTATGACTTAACTCGTTCCAATCTCCCAACACCCGATCCTAATAATCCGAACCGAAGTATTTTAGTTGGAGAACAGCGAAGTCGTGGGATTGAGTTTGATGTTTCTGGTGAAATCTTGCCAGGATGGAATATTATTGCAGGCTATGCTTTTACTGATGCAGAAATTACTGAAGACAATGACTTTCCAGTTGGTAATCAACTGAGTAATGTGCCGAAACACGCGCTCAACCTATGGACAACTTATGAAATTCAGTCCGGCAGCTTAGAAGGATTGGGCGGTAGTGCAATTTTGTAAAGGATAGAGGAAAATAGCCAGGAGTTGAATTTTTCCCCAAATAGTCAGGCATGAAACCC
>NZ_PYCI01000208.1:0-8531 GCF_003015105.1 Chroococcidiopsis sp. CCALA 051
GGGGAACACAATTCAAAATTCAAAATTGGGACAAGGGAGACAAGGAGGACAAGAAGGAGTAGACAAGAGGAAGTAAAAGCTAGTTACTATCCTCTAAATTAGGATAAGGCTGGTTCTGACTAGGCAAACATTTGCACTGCAAGAAATTTTAAATAGGTCAATCTAATAAAACTCTTACATATATAATCAAACAACGGATAATAAACGTTTTGTTCCCTCGCTCCTCACTCCTTGCTCCTCACTCCTCATCATGACTGAATCGCCCTCCAATCAACTCGACATCGAAGCCACGCTGACATCCCTGCGGCAAAAACAAGGTAGTTGGGTGGAATGGGGTCAAGCGATCGCCCAGTTGCAAAAAGCAGGGCAAACACCACAGCAGATCTTTGAAGCGACGGGATTTGAACCAGTGCAACAAAATCAGGTGATTGTAGGCGCGCAGGTTTATACTTCTTTAGAAAAAACAAATGCTTCTGAGGCAGTGCGATCGCGCTTTACTCAAAAAGGCAGCGATATTTTGTACGAACTGCGGTTGCTCAATAATGCAGAACGAGTCGCAGCAGCAGAATTTATCTTGGCTCACAACTTAGATGCGGATATGGCTAAGGAAGTGGCACGGGATATGAAAGAATTTTCTCGCCTGCGTAACCTACCTGAAGGATTTGCCGATCGTCCAGGGGATGCAATTGCTTATCAGTGTTGGCGACTGGCACGACAAAAATCAGATTTACAAGAGCGATCGCGATTAATTGCTAAGGGGCTAAGGTTTGCCGATTCGGATACGGCAAGACAAAAGATCGAACAGTTACTTGTCGATTTTACTATCGTTCCTAAGCGTCCGGCTCCAACCATCCCTTTTTATCGTCCAGACTCCGAAGATCATTTACCGCGATTGATTCCAGTTGTTGGGGAAATGCCGTTAAAATCGGCTGAAGTTCAAGCTGTACCCATAGTAGAAGCAGTAGAGCCGTTTCAGATTGTCAAGTTTGCTGGGGAACAGGCTTGGGTAGCCTTACCAGGTTGGCAAACAGTCCGCAGTGCTGAAGATCCGATCGCAATTCTGTGTCAAAGCGATCGCCTCCCCAATCAATCAGCTACAACATCGGAACCAGTTCTAGTCATTGCCGACCGTCACGCTAGAGAATGGGATGTCAATAGTTATTTTGTCTATGATGCAGCGGGGGAAGTTGACTTTGGTTGGTTTGAAACTCAACCAGATGTCAAGTTACTGGGGAAAATTGTCGTTGTCGTGCGTCCCAAGCACATTATTGATGAAGAGTTAACGAAGGATTCTTGGCAAATCGACGAGTAAAGAGTTACGCGCTTGAAGTTGCAGATCTCGATCCCCCCTAGCCCCCCTTTTCAAGGGGGGAAACAAAGCCCCCTTTTTAAGGCGGTTGGGGGATCGAGTCCGATTCAAAAGGGGAAATTTAAAGCCCCCTTTTTAAGGGGGTTGGGGGATCGAGGCTGACGGTGTGTCGTTACCGCTTTTTAATGGGGGCGTAATACTCAGGATTAGAAATTAGTGTAGTTGGCGATCGCCTTTTGCATCCTTTCCAACACCGCAGGGACAGAGATCGTGCCGAGATCTGCCGATGGTTTACCAGCAGTACGAACGCGGAGACTCAAACTATCGGACTCCACTTCTTTCGCCCCTACAACCGCCATGACGGGAATTTTTGCCTTTTCAGCATTGCGGATCATTTTCGGCAAGCGATCGCCACTGGTATCGACTTCTACGCGCATGTTGAGCGATCGCATCTTGTCTGCGACTTCTTTAGCAAACATCAATTGAGCATCGCTGACGGGCATTAATCGAGCTTGAATGGGTGCTAGCCATAAGGGAAAGTCTCCCGCATACTCTTCAATTAAAATCCCAATTAACCGTTCTAACGAGCCAAATGGAGCGCGGTGAATCATTACTGGGCGCTGGCGCGTACCATCCTCTGCAACATATTCTAAGTCAAAGCGTTCGGGTAAGTTGTAATCAACCTGTACCGTACCTAACTGCCATTCCCTTTCCAAAGCATCTTGGAAAATAAAATCGAGCTTGGGACCGTAGAATGCTGCTTCCCCAATTCCTTCAAAGTGGTTCATTTCTAGCTTTTCTACAGCGCGGCGAATTGCTCCTTCAGCTTTTGACCACGCCTCGTCAGAACCAATGTACTTATCCGAAGCCGGATCGCGGAAACTCAGTCTTGCTTTGAAATTTTTCAGTTGCAATTTGTTAAATACCGACAGAATCAAATCAACCACATTGAGAAATTCGCTGTCGAGTTGTTCTGGAGTCACGAATAGGTGAGAATCATCTACCGTAAAACCACGTACCCGCGTCAAACCTCCTAATTCGCCCGATTGTTCGTAACGGTATACAGTTCCAAACTCTGCTAACCGCATTGGTAATTCGCGATAAGAACGTAATTCGCTCTTGTAAATTTGGATGTGAAACGGGCAGTTCATCGGCTTGAGAACGAAACCCAATTCGTGGGCTGCTGCTTCCTCATTCTCTGCCATCAATGGAAACATATCCTCTTTATATTTCTGCCAGTGACCGGAAGTTTTAAATAAATCGACTCTGGCAATGTGAGGCGATACGACAGGAAGATAACCGCGTTTGAGCTGTTCTTGTTTGAGAAAGTCTTCTAAAAGACTGCGTAACAGCGTTCCTTTGGGAGTCCACAGAGGTAAACCCGGTCCTACCTCATCGCTAAAGATAAATAGTCCTAGTTCTTTCCCTAAGCGGCGATGGTCGCGTCTGAGGGCTTCTTCCTTACGACGCTTGTACTCAGCTAATTGCTGTTCTGATTCCCAAGCCGTGCCGTAAATTCGTTGTAGCTGCGCCTTGGTTTCATCACCGCGCCAGTATGCCCCAGCAACGCTTTCTAACTCAATTGCTTTGGGTTGCAACTCTGCCGTGTTGTTAAGATGGGGTCCAGCACACAAGTCCCACCATTCATCCCCCAAATGGTAGATCGTAATTGGTTCCTGCTTAATATCTGCCAGGATTTCTAGTTTATACGGCTCTTTAATTGCCTGAATCCGCTGTTCGGCTTCCTCGCGGCTGACTTCTTCCCTAATGACAGGCAATTTACGATTGATAATCTTCACCATCTCTTTCTGGATGGCTTTGAGATCTTTTTCTGTAAACGGTTCGGGATTGTCAAAATCGTAGTAAAATCCATTCTCAATCCAGGGTCCAATAGTCACCTGTGCTTTAGGAAATAACTTTTGCACCGCCATCGCCATGACATGAGAGGTAGTGTGGCGAATTTTCTGCAATGTCTCTGATTCACTGGTGCGAGGGAGATAAATTTTTTCCTGCGGTGCTTGTTCCTGCTGTTCCGGTTGACAATGGGATTCTGAACTAGACATTTTAATTACAAAACTATGTTGATGAGACTGTAAACCAATACCGTTTGCCTTCTATTGTAAGGAGTCAGGAGTCGGGAGTGGTAATGGGTAATGGGTAATGGGTAATTGGTAATTGGTAGTTGCTCCCCCAGCTTCCCCTGCTCCCTGCTCCCTGCTTCCTGCTCCCAGTTACTTCTAATGACAGAATGTAAAGAATCTTGAACTAAGTTAAAATTAGTGGTAGGTTAGTAATCTACTTTTCATTCATGCTTAATCAAAACTTGCCAGAACCTGAGTTGTTAAAAACCTTACTCCAACCGCTACTTGAAGATTTTAAGTATTGGTTCGGGCGATCGCAAACGTTTTTAGAAAATGAGAAAGTTTCATTTTTAGAACCGCAACAGCAATCTGAATTGTTGGCAAGAGTTAAGCAAGCCCAGCAGGAGGTAAGTACAGCACAGCTCATGTTTCAGGCAACTGGGGGACAAGTAGGCATTGACATGGCAACGCTCGTACCCTGGCATCAATTAGTGACAGAATGTTGGAAAGTGGCAATTCGCTTCCGGTCGGAGCAGGCAACACAGCCAGAGGTAGAACTTTAAAGAATTTTATTTAGATAAAGTGTTCCTTGTAATATACATGCTTGACTGAAATATTCTGAGTAGACGATTGTCTATCGAAGCAAATTCTGTGATGCTAGAGATAACGGTCAATGCCTTTAGCAAAGCGGTAAAAGTTCGTAAAAACTCGCAAAAAACTGTATAGACTGGCTGGCTTGGAGAAAAAACTCGATGTTACACTTACTTTACATCCTTGCTTTTACTATCCTAGCGTTGATAGCTGTAAGCAATCTAATTCGCAACTTAATTATGTTCAGTTTCGAGCGCGATCGCACGTTTGCTGCACCGCGATCGCCCATGCAAAATAGAGGGAATCTTCCCTATATCTCAAATCGCTCCGTACCTCACCCTGAATTACTGGACGCAGCTGGCAACCCTATCGGAGAACCGCTGTTAGTCATGCGGTCTATTGATGTTGAAGATGCCCGCGCCCAATTAGACGCACTTTATGAGGCTTCTCCTGGTTGTAGTAGCGAAAGCAAGGAGGAAGAAGCATAATTTGAATCAACTCTGTCTGCTTTACATCAAGTAAAAATTTTTTAACTACAAACTTTAACTATATACATCAACTCCTATTTATTCAGGGCAAAGTCCTGCGTGATAAATGGAGTTTTTTTATGGTCATTGGATAGTTAGGAGTGAGGGGCGATCGGTTTTGACTTCTGTACGGGCGGGGTTATCAAACAATTTTGAATAGGGCAAATATTTTCAGTGAACCCGCCCCTACAACTTTTGACTTTCTACGCGATCGCAGATATTTTGCATAAGAAACATTTTTATCCTTAACTTTGATGCATGAAATAATTTGAGGAATTAGATATTTGTACTTAATTTCAATCGTAGCTCGGACACCTTAATATCTCTTAACTTCAAGATTGAAATCTCAAAGAAATTAGCGATAAAGCTTATCATTATATTTCAATTCTTCTCTCGACTACTTTGTTCGATCTAAGTTGTTTTTAGCAAGATATAAAAACGAAAAATAAGCCTAACTCTAAGTAGGTGCAACTGGTAATGTTGCCTGTATGACTGAGTGATGGTGGCTAAACAACAGTTAATAACTATCGAACAAGGCGGATTTAGAGGAGGAGCAGATGGTTTTAGTAAAACATAGATGCACCGTTGGTACATTTACAACTCGTCAGGAAGCAGAACAAGCGTTTGCCAAATTATATTGTGCGGGTTTTCCTATTAGTCATATTTCTGTAGCCAGTAAAGATGCAGAATTATTGGCAGATTTAAGAGCGGCAATTCAGAGAACTCAAGCTGGCGCACTCGCAACAGAACAAACAGAAAAATCGCCCTGTGCCATGATTGTCGGTAGCACAGTCGGCGCGATCGGTGGTTGTTTAGTAAGTATTGGTATTTTACTAGTACCAGGAGTTGCTCCAGCGTTAGCGGTTGGCACGGTAGGAACAACTTTAGCTGCGACTTTATTCGGTACGGGAATTGGATTGGCTTGTGGTGGTGCGATCTCAACCTTAAACTGCGCTGACAGACTGACAGTAAGTCCAAATGTAGAAAGCGATCGCTCTTTCCCACAAGAGTATTTAGTCATCGTAGAAGGCACGGATGCAGAAGCACGCCGCGCCCAGAGAATTTTGGCAAATGGGGCTAGCGGTTAGGTAGAATTCGGAATTCGGAATTCGGAATTCGGAATTAAATACTTGTTGACTGACTGCTAGCCGCTAATGTTTTATCGAGGGGTTGTCTGAGAACCACTTTGAGATGGAGTTTTCTTAGAGCCACTGGGCTTGCTGCTAGGGGTCATCTCCGAATCACTAGAACTATTAGGGCTAGTCATGCTACCGCTACCTGGAGTGGTGCTGCTACCCGGAGTCATCGTGCCGCTACCAGAGTTAGAAGGAGTCGTAGTGCCATTGGAATCAGAACCAGTACCCGGATAAGTGGTAGTACCTGGAGTCGTGCTGCTGCCTGGAGTCGTGCTGCTACCTGGAGTCGTACTGCTGCCTGGTGACATTTCTGTACCAGTAGAAGAACCACTGCCACTACTAGGGCTAGAAGTAGACTGAGCTAAAAACTGTCTGGTATTTCCATCGGAGGAATTAGGTAGAGCAAACGCTGGTAAACCGAGTAAAGCGCTAGCACCAGCAATTCCAAGTAAGCTAAAAAGTTTTGTATTCAAGCTTTTCTTAGTTATATTTCCGCCCATTTTTATTTCCTCACTTGCTGTGGTGTTACAGTCAATAACTTTGTAACTGTCTTGGCAATACTAACAAAGATATTTCAGCGTTGACGACGATAATTATGATTTCAAATCAGCCAATTTGCTTAAATAATTGAGTCAGAAAATCATCGAAAAACGTTGCTGTGTTTGATTTAGTTCCCAATTGTTTTATAAATTGCTTTAAAGTTATATAGTAGTTTTATTTAGCTGTGCTATCGATCGCCATTCGTCTTGACCAAACCATTGCTAGGATGGAGATTGAGAGAAGTACTATGCTGTTCCACAACAAAAAAAAGACCGCATCAGTGAATGCGATCGCAGGTTATGAGAATACTTAATTAGACAATGTTTTCAGGAACTTATCGTCACTTACCCTAGTCGAATTATTGTTTAGCAAATTATTGTTTGAGTTGATGGCAGCAACACAATAGAAATGGTAATTATTAGAGAGGGGAAATTATAGAGATTTACCGATGTTACTAACCACAATCCACGCACTCAAGGAATGGGCGGTTGCTGTTAACGCGATCGAACGGGGCGAAACGATCTTACTATTGCGTAAAGGTGGTATCCGTGAAAGTGGCGGACAATTTCAAGTCGATCGCGACGAGGTTCTGCTTTACCCCACTTACGAACACCAACAGCCCGAATTACTCAAGCCTGAGTATGCTTCGCAAGTGACTCCGGTAGCATCTGGTTGGCATCCAGATACAATTAAAATCGGCAGTTGGGTAAAGATTACTGATATTGTGCCAGTGTTAGACGAGACAATTGTGAATGCTTTGCTACCGTTCCATGTTTGGAACGAAAAATTTATTCGCGATCGCCTCAAATGGAAACCCCGTCAACCCGTGTATGTCTTACTTTTGCGGGCTTATAAGTTATCCCGATCGCGTCAAATTTCCTATCGTGTTGAATATGGCGGTTGCAGATCGTGGATCGATTTAAATGAAGCGATCGATCTTGAGGCTGCTAAACCAGTTTTAGATGATGTCACCTACGAGCAAAAAGTTTCAGAAATTCGGCAGGCGATCGACTATTTACCGCGACCAAATCCAGTTCCTCGCGAAGCTTTTGACCACAGCAACAATTCCCCTGCTTGACTCCCTGCTGCTAATTTTTGCCCTTGGGGATGCCAAGCTAGACAAGATAACCCATCAGTTGCATCGTCAATTAACTGCGCGATACGCTTGGCTTTTTGCCACAAACACAGCCAACCATCAACCGCCGCCGAAGCGAGAAGTAGACTACCAGGTTGAAAGGCGATCGCCTGTACGACATCTGTATGTCGCTGCAACAATCTACTATCCCAGCCTAAATTTTCATCCTCTAGTTTTTCCCATACCACAATCCCTTCAACGCTAGCTGAGGCAAGTAGCGGTGCGTCTCGTTGCGTCTTAATACTTGACCAAGCTAGGTGACGAATCTTACCAGGAAAGCCCCGCATCACCCAGGGATTGGGATTGCCCCATTCTAAAACTGTAATCGTCCGATCCATGTTTCCAGAAGCGATATATTTGCCATCAGGTGACCAAGCGATCGCCAGACTTGCCGATGGTATATCTATAACGTACGGATCGTCATCCCAATCTGTTGCATCCCAAACCTTTGCCCCCTGATATCCCGCGATCGCCAAATACTGTCCATCTGGATGCCAGTCTATTCCTAATACAGAAGAATTCTCAAAATTGAGAGTAACAACAATCTCCTCTGTATTTGCATCCCACACTTGGACGTAGCGCCCCAAACTAAAAGCTAGTTGGTTACTTCTGGGATTCCAAGCCAACTTATCCACCCAAGCAGGAGCATTTTCCAAAGTGGCAATTAATTGGCGATCGCGCCAGCGCCAAATTCTAACTCGTCCATCCTGTCCTCCTGTAGCTAAAAATTGCCCGTCGTGGGAGAAAGTAAGGCAATCAACTGATGTACCACTATTTGTCTGTAGAGGAACGAGTGTTTCCCCATCCCACAGTGTCACCCCTCCCGCCGCGTCGCTAGCAACGATTTGACCGTCACTCGACCAAGCGATCGCGGTGACGTAATCCTCCAGAGTTGTGCATGTCTGGAGCTCGAGTAATTGGTTGCTAGTTGTGGGGAATTTCATAATTTAGAAAATTGGTAATGGGTAATGGGTAGTTGGTAGTTGGTAATGGGTAATTGGTAATTGGTAATTGGTAATTGGAATTGGTAATTGGAATTGGTAATTATTCCCCCTTGTCTCCCTTGTCTCTCTTGTCTCCCTTGTCTCTCTTGTCTCCCTTGTCTCCCTTGTCTCCCTTATCTCCACACCTACTTTCTTTTTTTAGCTGCATAAATTCTCCTTTAGTGCTGGAATACTAAAGAGGAGTAGACAACCCTACAACAACTCACAC
>NZ_PYCI01000046.1:0-44984 GCF_003015105.1 Chroococcidiopsis sp. CCALA 051
CAACTACCCATTACCCACTACCCATTACCAACAGATTAAGATCGGAGTAATTAATTTTTCTCATCCTAATTGATGAAACGACTGCGCCCGATCGCCATTATTGCTGGCATTGCTATTGCCTTGGGGTTAGTTCTGTGGTTGGTGAGTTCTGTGGCACAGATTGCCCAAGTATGTCAGTATTCTCCGTTTTTATGTAATTCTCTCATCGCCTTAATTATTGGGTTGGTGTTGGCGTTGATCGGGGCAATTGTCTATTACATACTCGTCATTCAACGGGGAGAAAGGCGATCGCAACGGAGAAAACAGCAAAGACAAGCGCAACAGACGCAGATTCCACCACAAAAGACGGAAGCTGCGGCTGAAAATCTCTCAGCAGTAAGACAGCAAGTTGCCCAAATTCAAGATGAGGTGACGCGACAGGCATTAATCGAGCGATCGCAGGAAATTGAAGCAAATCTAGCGCGGGGAAATCTTCAAGTTGTCGTCTTCGGTACGGGTTCGGCTGGTAAAACTTCGCTGGTAAATGCCATTTTCGGGCGCATTGTCGGACAAACCGCCGCACCGATGGGAACGACGACGGTAGGACAAACCTATACTTTGCGTTTAAAAGGCTTAGAACGCAAAATTCTGATTACCGATACTCCAGGGATTCAAGAGGCGGGAGTAGCGGGAACGGAACGAGAACAGGTAGCCCGTCAGTTAGCAACTGAGGCAAATTTATTGTTATTTGTGGTTGATAACGATCTACGACAATCGGAATACGTACCTTTACGGGCGTTGATTGAAATTGGTAAGCGATCGCTACTCGTCCTGAATAAAACAGATTTGTATGCCGATGAGGATCGAGAACAAATTCTTGCCCGGTTGCGCGAACGGGTTAAGGATTTAATTGCAGCCAATGATGTTGTGGCGATCGCGGCTAACCCTCAACCCGTGACATTGCCAGAAGGGGAAATCTTTCAGCCAGATATTGAAGTCACTCCTTTATTACGTCGCATGGCGGCGATTTTGCGGCAAGAGGGAGAAGAATTAATTGCCGATAATATTCTCTTACAATCTCATCGTCTGGGGGAAGAAGCGCGTCAGCTGATCGATACCCAACAGCGACAGCAAGCTGAGAAAGTTGTCGAAAGATATCAATGGATCGTGGCGGGTGTGGTGTTGGTTACGCCGATACCTGTAGCCGATTTACTGGCAACTGCGGCTGTTAACGCCCAAATGGTGGTAGAAATTGGCAGCGTTTACGGTTGTGAGTTAAATATCGAACGGGGAAAAGAACTAGCTTTATCTTTGGGTAAAATTTTGGCAAGTTTGGGTATTGTCAAAGGGGCATTTCAATTGCTCAGTGCTGCTTTACAACTCACCGTACCGACTTTTCTGATTGGCAGGGCAATTCAAGCCGTGACTGCGGCTTATTTAACTCGGATTGCTGGCAGAAGTTTTATTGAATATTTCCGCCGCGATCGCGATTGGGGTGATGGCGGAATTGCTGAAGTCGTACAGCAACAGTTTCAATTAAGTCGCCGCGATGAATTTATTCGCGAGTTCGTTCAGCAGGCGATCGCGCGGGTGATTCAACCTTTAACGAGTCGCTCTCAAGTTACAGAAAATGAGGAAGAGTGGCAATGAGAACTCATTAAGTGCCTAACTCCTTTAATTTTTGTTGAGTTATTTTCCCAATCTCGAATTTCCCCTTCAAGATCTTGCGGTAAGACTGAGGTAAAGTCAAAAGTCAAAAGTCAAAAGTTAAAACTGACTGTTTGTCACTACTCACTTATGACTAATGACCAATGACTAATGACCAACGACCAATGACGTTCTTTTAGGTCAAGCATGAATGCTGCTGAAATTTTTGAAGGAATTGCGCTGTTAATTGAGCTGGCACAGAGAGGAGAAATCGATCCTTGGGATGTCAGAGTCATTGAAGCGATCGATCGCTACTTGAATGCGTTGCTAGCTGCCCAAGAAATAACACCAGGCTCATACGAATCAAATTTATCTCAGTCGGGACAGGCTTTTTTACTGGCATCGCTGCTAGTCTTGTTTAAAGCCAACACCCTCACTGGACTAGATTCTCCCCCTGACGAGTTAGAACTGGATACAGAAGAGTTATTGCTGGTAGGGGAAGGGGAGTTTGCGACGCGGTTACGTTTGCCTCTAGAACAGCAATTACATCGTCGTCCGGTTGCCGTACCTCCCCAAAAACGCCCTGTAACCCTCCAAGATTTGATCGAGCATTTGCAGCTAATTGCGACTCAGTTGCAGTCTGAAGGCACTCTGACAGCCAAAACTAGCCGCAGCCGCCGTTCTGTATCTCAGTCACGCGCAGATGCTCGCAAGCCCTTAGAACTAGCTCACCAGGAAAATCTGACTCAAGTAGCGCGAGAACTGGAAGAGTTTTTATCTCGCTACTCGTCACAATTTTTTACTTTAGAACAAAATTGGCTAAATTTAGAACAGTTAGTAGATTTATGGACGCAAACGAAACAAGTTGCCACATCCATTGCAGCTACTATGTCTCATGGTGAATTACTGAGCGATCGCGGTTGCACCTCATCGCAAAAACACGAAAAAGTCAGCGTCTTTTGGGCGTTGCTGCTACTCTCAGCCCAATCTAAGGTGGAATTATCGCAGGAAGAGTTTTATCAAGAAATTAAAATTAAGACTTTGGGTGGTTCCGAACAATTGGCGATCGGCGATACTGACTCCAAAACCACTGTATGTTCTGTTTAAAAGGGGGGCAATCGCGCTTGGCAAAAAGTATTTAGTATGCTGTACTTGGCTGGCAACTACGCTGTGTAGTTTTCGGGATGATTTCGGTAGAGAATTAAACGAGGATCGAAAATGCAATCAAACGATCGCATTTGTTTTTAATCAAGAGTAGATTTTGCATCAATCGCTTACAGTTGTCTCATGTTGAGGAGTAGCTTCTAATGAAAGCCATGATTCTGGCAGCGGGTAAGGGTACGAGAGTCCGCCCCATTACCTACACCATCCCCAAACCGCTCATTCCCATCCTGCAAAAGCCAGTGATGGAGTTTCTCCTTGAACTATTGCGCCAACACGGTTTTGACCAAATCATGGTCAACGTCAGCCATCTAGCTAACGAAATCGAAAACTACTTCCGCGACGGACAGCGCTTTGGCGTACAGCTTGCCTATTCCTTTGAAGGAAAAATTGTTGATGGCGTTCTCGTTGGAGAAGCGGTAGGATCTGCGGGAGGAATGCGGCGGATTCAGGACTTCGCGCCGTTTTTTGACGATACCTTTGTTGTACTGTGCGGCGACGCGCTAATTGACTTAGACTTAACGGCAGCAGTGAAATGGCATAGAGAGAAAGGCTCTATTGCTACAGTCATCATGAAATCCGTTCCCCGCGAAGAAGTCCCTAGTTACGGGATTGTGGTGACAGACGAAGACGGACGAGTCAGAACCTTCCAAGAAAAGCCAAAAGTTGAAGAAGCTCTGAGTACCAACATTAGTACGGGAATTTATATATTTGAGCCAGAAATATTTAATTACATTCCACCTGGAGAAAATTTTGATATTGGTAGTCAATTATTTCCCAAACTTGTAGAAAAAAATGCACCTTTTTATGGCTTGGTGATGGATTTTGAATGGGTGGATATCGGTAAGGTTCCCGATTACTGGCAAGCCATTCGCGGCGTACTCCAAGGTGAAATTAAAAACGTCCAAATTCCAGGACATGAAGTTCGTCCTGGGATTTACACTGGTCTGAGCGTTGCTGTGAACTGGGACAAAGTAGATATTACGGGTCCCGTGTATATCGGTGGAATGACGCGGATTGAAGATGGGGCGAAAATAGTTGGTCCTACCATGATCGGTCCCAACTGCTATATCTGTGGCGGCGCTACAGTTGACAATAGCGTCATTTTCGAGTATTCGCGTTTAGGTCCGGGAGTCCGCCTCGTAGATAAGCTCGTCTACGGGCGCTATTGCGTCGATAAAACGGGAGCCATGATTGATGTCCAAGCTGCTGCCTTAGACTGGTTGATTACGGATACCCGCGTCGAAACGCCATCCCAGCCTGCAATTGAAAGACAGGCAATCGCTGAACTACTAGGAATTGAGGCTAGTTAATCATGCATGTAGGGGCGCACAGCTGTGCGCCCCTACAGATATTTTTGCGCCCCTACGGATATTTTTGCGCCCCTACGGATATTTTTGCGCCCCTACAGATATTTTTGCGCCCCTACAGATATTTTTGCGCCCCTACAGATATTTTTGCGCCCCTACAAATATTTTTGCGCCCCTACGGATGTTTTTGCGCCCCTACGGATGTTTTTTATCTCTACAACTTACGTTGGCGAAGACAAATACGTATATCGGCTGAGACTCTGTTCATAGGTTTGGAGGAGACGCTGGGATTCTTGCAAGGTAATTTGTTTTTCTAACATGGCTTGTTCGCTGCGCTGGCGGATACTTTCTACCAGATCTTCAGCATCGTACTGTACGTAGCCCAAAACTTCGGTCATGGTGTCGCCTTTAACAACATGTTCGATCTGATAGCCTTTGGGCGTTAGTTGAATGTGGACGGCGTTAGTATCTCCAAACAAGTTGTGTAAATTACCCATGATCTCTTGGTACGCACCATTGAGGAACATGCCCAGATAGTAGGGTTCTCCTGGTTTGTAGGAATGCATTTCTAGCACGGATTTCACATCTCGCAAGTCGATAAAGCGATCGATCTTGCCGTCGCTATCGCAGGTCAAATCTGCTAAGATGCCTCGGCGATCGGGTTCTTCGTCTAAACGGTGGATCGGCATGATCGGGAAAAGCTGATCGATCGCCCAGCAATCCGGCGCTGATTGGAATACGGAAAGATTGACGTAGTAGATGGAAGCCATGATCTTTTCTAACTCTTCCAAATCGTCGGGTACGTATTCCTCGTGGCGGGTTATAGCCATTAGCTTCTCGCAGCAAGCCCAGTAAATCCGCTCTACCCTAGCTCTTTCTGTCAGGCGCATAATTCCCAAGTTAAAGCGGCTGATGGCTTCATCTTTAAACTGCACCGCATCGTGATACGCCTCTTGATAATTTTCGTTAGTAATCGATTGGTAAGTTTCCCAAAGGTGGTGGACGATTGGCGGTTCGTCCTCCTTGGGTGGTTCTGGCGTACCGAAAGGAACATCGGAAGTACTGACGACATCAAAGATCAAAACCGACTGATGGGAAGCAACCGCTCGTCCGCTTTCACTGATCAGGGTCGGAACTGAAACTTGCCGTTCCGCACAGGCATATTTCAACTCTGCCACGATGTCATTGGCATAGTTTTGCATGTTGTAGTTTTTGGAGGCGTAGAAGTTAGTTTGGGAGCCGTCGTAGTCTACACCCAAGCCGCCACCTACATCCAAATACTTCATGTTTGCTCCCAGCATCGCCAACTCTACATAAATGCGGCTGGCTTCTTGAATCGCGTCTTTAATTACGTTGATGGCGGAGATTTGGGAACCGATATGGAAGTGGAGTAATTGCAGCGAACCGAGGAGATTGGCGGCGCGTAACTTTTCTACCGCTTGAATGATTTCGGGGATAGTCAAACCAAATTTAGCGCGATCGCCTGTAGAAGTTCCCCAGCGTCCCATTCCTTGGGTACTGAGTTTTGCCCGCACGCCCAAAATTGGCTGAATTCCCAACTGGCGACTTGCTTCAATTGCCAAATCGACTTCTTCAACTTGCTCTAGGACGACGATTGGTGTTTGTCCTAAACGACTGGCAAGCATGGCGATTTCGATATATTCCTTATCCTTGTAGCCATTACAAACAATCAGCGCCCCCGGAGTATCTAGCAACGCCAAAGCAATCATTAACTCTGGTTTAGAGCCAGCTTCCAAGCCGAACTGGTGCGGTTTGCCAAATCGCACCAAATCTTCAATTAGGTGGCGTTGTTGGTTGCATTTGACCGGAAATACGCCACGATAGACACCAGGATAGTTGTAACGGGCGATCGCCTTGGCAAAACAAGCATTCAACCGCTCGATCCGGTCTTCTAAAATATCGGAAAAGCGAATTAACAGAGGTAGTCCCAAATTTCGCTGTTTTAAAGCATTTACCAACTCGTACAAATCCAACGAACCACCGCGATCGCCTTTGGGAGAAACTGTAATATGACCAGCGGCATTAATCGAAAAATAAGGTTCGCCCCACCCTTGAATTCGGTAGAGCGCTTCGCTGTCCTCAATCGTCCACGAACGCGATAATTTCCCAGGAGCGATGTGTAACGACTTCTTCTTTTCGTTTTTTAGCTCGGTTGTGGTTTGCGCAACCGTTGCTGGCTCCATTTCTTCTACAGTTGGATCTGCTCCCATCTCTATTCTCACCTCGTCTTTCTAACCTCTGTACAGCCCCACGCATAGCCAGTGTAACTTATTCAAATTAAGGTCATTGGTCATTTGTGAGTGGATAGTGGCTGGTGGCTAGTGGCTCGACTCAATTCTTGTCACTAGCCGCTAGTCATTAAGTAACTGACAACTGATAACTGATAACCGATCGCCGATTTAAGATAATCTAATTTTGATATTTGTTACTTGTCACTAGTCATTAGTAAGTTACAAATGACAAATGACCAATGACCAATGACAACTCAAAGGAACATAGCTGTGGAACGCACATTTTTAGCAATTAAGCCTGATGGCGTACAACGAAGTTTAGTCGGTGAAATTATTCGTCGTTTTGAAGCTAAAGGCTTTACCCTGGTTGGGATGAAGTTTATGAAAGTCAGCCGCGAACTTGCCGAGCAGCATTATGGCGTTCACCGAGAAAGACCTTTTTTCCAAGGTTTAGTCGAGTTTATCACTTCGGGTCCCGTCGTAGCGATGGTTTGGGAAGGCGATGGAGTTATTGCTTCAGCGCGGAAGATGATCGGTGCTACTAACCCCCTAACAGCAGAACCAGGAACCATTCGGGGCGACTATGGCGTTAACATCGGGCGTAACATCATTCATGGCTCCGATGCACCGGAGACTGCCCAACAGGAAGTTAGCCTCTGGTTTAAGGAAGAAGAACTAGCGAGTTGGGAACCTAGCTTGACTCCGTGGATTAAGGAGTAGGGAGTTGTAGAGACGTTACATGTAACGTCTCTACATATAGCAACTACTTCGGTACTTCAGCCTTTTCTTTATTTTCTGTAGGTACGATCGCTTCAGGAGAGTCCTCAACATTGCGCTTGGAAAAGCCCCAGAGAAATAACAGCGCGATCGCGGTTATCATTAACCATTCTGGGGGTACTAAAGCATCGTTAGCTACCCGTAGCATCAGCCGCAATCCTACTAAGGCAACGGTAATGTATCCGGCATCTTCTAAGTGGGTGAATTCATCTAACCAGCGAATGAATAAACCTGCCATGAATCGGAGGGTGATAATACCAACAGTAGCCCCCGTCAGTACCAGCCAGCGTTCTTGAGAAACTGCGATCGCTGTAGTGACGCTATCGAGAGAAAATGCTAAATCCGTGAAGGCAATGATGGGGATAGCTTGCCAAAGCGCTTGAAATCGAGGTCCGTGGTGCAGGTGGTCTTCGTCTTCTGCTGAGGTAAAGTGTTGAAATACTAGCCACAGTAGATAAAGCGCACCTAATAGCTCGAACTGCCAGTATTGCTGTACCCAAGTTGCTGTCAAGATTAAGGCAATCCGCAGTACGAAGGCAACTACCAAGCCGAGATTGAGCGCTTGACGTTCGAGTTTTTTATTTTCTAGTCCTTGGGCGATCGCCGCGAGAGCGATCGCATTATCAGCCGAGAGTACCGCCTCTAAAAAGATCAAAATGGTTAAGACTGCGGCGGTTTCAATGCTGGCGTGATATGGGGAATTTAGTATTTCGTCTATCATTAACAGTTTTTAAACCTGAAGACCCTACAGATACAGCTTGTCAAAATATGACTCTTCCATTCAGCTTAACCTGTTGAGCGGGAGAGAGGGAGAGTAGGCTAGGCGTTGCGATTGCTTGAAATCGCGTTCTCAACCGGATAATTCACAGCCAGCTTTGTTCCAGCTACAACTTTCACGATCGCAAATAGTGATGGAGCTATCTGACTACAATTGTCGAATACGGGTAGTCGCCCATCTTAACGAAAATCAAAACAATTTCGGGTAAATCTGCATTCAGAATGGTTTTTAGTAGCAATAACGATTACAGCGATCGCTATGTCACAAATCACGATTGAATCCATCCTGCAAGAAAAGCGTTTATTTCAACCGCCAGCAGAATTTTCACAAAAAGCACACATCAAAAGTTTTGACGAATACGAAGAACTCTATAACAAAGCCAAAGCCAATCCACAGCAATTTTGGGCAGAACTAGCGGAAAAAGAATTGCATTGGTTCCAAAAATGGGACACGGTGTTAGATTGGCAACCGCCTTTTGCGAAATGGTTTGTCGGTGGCAAAATAAATATTTCTTACAATTGTCTCGATCGCCACCTTACCACTTGGCGTAAGAACAAAGCTGCTTTGATCTGGGAAGGCGAACCAGGCGATTCTCGCACCCTCACCTACGCGCAACTACATCGAGAAGTCTGTAAATTTGCCAACGCCCTCAAACAGTTAGGGGTAAAAAAAGGCGATCTTGTCGGAATATATATGCCGATGATACCCGAAGCCGCGATCGCCATGTTAGCCTGTGCCAGAATTGGCGCACCTCACAGCGTCGTGTTTGGCGGTTTTAGCGCCGAAGCCTTGCGCGATCGCCTGAATGACGCTCAAGCTAAGTTAGTCGTGACAGCCGATGGCGGTTGGCGTAAAGATGCGATCGTTCCCCTTAAAGATCAAGTTGATAAAGCTTTAGCTGAGAATGCCGTCCCTACGGTCGAAAACGTCCTCGTTGTCAAGCGTACAGCACAACAAGTTCACATGGAAGCAGGGCGCGATCGTTGGTGGCACGATTTAGAAAAAGGCATATCGGCAGATTGTCCCGCCGAACCGATGGACAGCGAGGATATGCTGTTTGTCCTCTATACTTCCGGTAGTACGGGTAAACCTAAAGGTGTCGTCCATACAACCGCAGGTTACAATCTCTACACCCACATGACGACTAAGTGGATTTTCGACCTGCAAGATACTGATGTCTACTGGTGTACGGCGGATGTAGGTTGGATTACCGGACATAGTTACATCGTCTACGGTCCCCTATCTAACGGTGCAACTACGCTAATGTATGAAGGTGCGCCGCGTTCGTCTAATCCTGGGTGTATGTGGGACGTAATTGAAAAATACGGCGTGAATATTTTCTACACTGCACCTACGGCAATTCGTGCCTTTATTAGAATGGGCGAAGACTTGCCCAAAGCCAGAAATCTCTCTTCCCTACGCTTGCTGGGAACGGTAGGCGAACCGATTAACCCCGAAGCTTGGATGTGGTATCACCGAGTGATTGGCGGCGATCGCTGTCCGATTGTCGATACTTGGTGGCAAACGGAAACTGGGGGTATTATGATTACACCCTTACCAGGGGCAATCCCCACTAAACCTGGTTCGGCAACTCGTCCTTTCCCTGGTATTTTGGCTGATGTCGTAGATTTAGAAGGCAACCCCGTCGGCGATTATAACGGTGGCTATTTAGTCGTGCGTCACCCTTGGCCCGGAATGATGCGGACAGTGTACAACGATCCCGACCGCTTCCGCCGCACCTATTGGGAACACATCCCCCCCAAAGATGGACAGTACGTCTATTTTGCTGGAGACGGGGCGAGACGGGATGAAAATGGTTATTACTGGGTGATGGGTCGTGTCGATGACGTGATCAACGTAGCCGGACACCGTTTGGGGACGATGGAAGTTGAGTCAGCCTTGGTGTCTCATCCAGCGGTAGCTGAAGCCGCTGTCGTGAGTAAGCCAGATGAGGTGAAAGGAGAAGAAATCGTTGCCTTTGTCACCCTAGAAGGGACGATAACACCCAGCGAGGCGTTGAACAAGGAACTCAAGCAGCACGTCGTGAATGAAATTGGGGCGATCGCGCGTCCTGGCGAAATTCGCTTTACCGATTCTTTACCCAAAACCCGTTCGGGGAAAATCATGCGGCGGTTACTCCGTTCTCTAGCCGCAGGTGAAGAAGTTTCTGGGGATACTTCTACTTTGGAAGATCGCAGCGTGTTGGATAAGTTAAGGGAAGGCGCTTAAAAAACGAGTAGAGACGTTACATGTAACGTCTCTACGTATCAACTAAACATCCTCCTGTCAATACTTTTCGGATCGCGAGTAGAGACAAAATTCTCTAGGTTTTCGTCCGATTCTAAACGACCTTCGACTAAGTTGATAATGCGATCGGCTACATCTAAAATACTATTGTCGTGGGTGACAATTAAAATCGTACATCCCTGCTCTTTTGCCAGTTGTTGCATTAATGTCACGACTTCGCGTCCCGACTTTTTATCTAAGGCAGCAGTGGGTTCGTCTGCTAAAATTAGTTGCGGTTGATTGACTAAAGCACGGGCGATCGCGACTCTTTGTTTTTGTCCTCCCGATAGGGCATTGGGTTTATAATCGACGCGGTTAGCTAAACCCAATTGGCTCAACATCTCTACTGCTAATTTGCGTTTTTCTCGCCAGTTATTCGTTAACTCCACAGCCATTTCTACATTTTGCGAGGCAGTCAGAGATTCAAATAAATTGTGTGCTTGGAAGATAAAGCCAATATTCCGTCGTATTTCTACCAATTGAGATTTGTTGAGTCCGACTAATTCTTTTTCTAATACTAATAAATTCCCTTCATGAGCCGATCGCAAGGCTCCAATTAAACTCAAAAGAGTTGTTTTTCCCGAACCCGATGGACCAGTCATAATCACGATTTGTCCCTTGGGTAGATCGAGATTGATGTCGGACAATACCTGGGTACGTAAATCGCCCTGCCCAAAATAATAATTGAGTCGGCGAATTATAACAGCAAATTTATCTGTCATAAGCTGTCACGCAATCGATCGCAGGGAGTAGGGAGCAGGGAAGAGAGTAATTTTAACTTTTAACTTTTGACTTTTAACTTTTGACTTACTTATCTTTCTCACGAACCAAATACCTCCGCCGGATCTGTCGCTTGAACTTTACGCACGGCGATCGCGCCCGAAATTAAACACATAATAAAGGTAGCAATCAGAATATTAATTGCTCGTTCCCAAGTCATTTGCATTAACAAACCTGTAGAACTAGCTGTCAAACTATACAGTCCCAAACTGATAAAAAATCCTGGAACAAAGCCAAAAAATACTAGAATCACCGATTCCTGCAACACGATTCCTAGCAGGTGAAAATTAGAATAACCGATCGCTTTGAGCGTGGCATATTCTGCCCAATGTTCTGCTACATCCGTATACAAAATTTGATAAACCAAAATAATCCCAACGAAAAAACCCATCGTTGTTAGCAAAGAAAACACAAAGCCAATTGCCGTATTTTCTTGCCAGTAGCTTAATTCTTTTTGCACGAACTCGGCTTTCGTCCACACGGCGACATCTTGCGGTAGTTGCTGGCGCAGTGCAGATGCGATCGCATCCACATCAGCATTTTCCGCCACTTTCAATAGTCCGATATCGACAGTATTGAGCGTGCGGCTGTCTTCCTCTGGAGCCAAGTTAGCAAAATAGCGCAAAAAATTTTGGTCGCTAATAACAACATTGCCATTTCCAGAAGCAAAGTCCGTTCCCAAACTAAAAGTACCCACCAACCGAATTTGCTGTTCTGACAACTCGGTGACTGTACCAGGAGCGATCGGTCCTACTTCCGATCGCGATTGGTCGTCAATGAGTGCCGTCCAAGGTAGTTTCAACGCCTCCCGATTTTGTAAAATTCCAGGCAGAGGCAATACAGGGTCATCAGGATTGAAAGCAATGACTCGCAATGGTCTGATGGTTTTCGTTTGAGGATTTTTCCAATCGCCTGTAGTCGTGTAAAAAGGATAGGCAGCGACTACACCCTCAAAAGTCTGTGCTTGATAAAGTCGTCTGCGGGCAAATTGCTCTGGTACGAACATATTGTACTTGAGCCGATTGACGATCAGAATTTCTCCATTGAGTCGTTTTAGCAGTTGTACTTGGCTGTCGTATAAAGCATTTTCAAACCCTTGAAAGATAAACATCAACAACACGGCAAAAGACACCCCTGCAACGGCGGTCAGCAAGCGGCGCTTTTCGTGAGTCAGATTGAACCAAGCCAAAGGAGTGTGACGGGGGGGAAGCATAACTAACTAGGGGCTAGGGAGTTCGGAATTCGGAATTCGGAATTCGGAATTCGGAATTAAATAATCCCACACTACGCTCTTACCAACTACCAACTACCACTGATAACTGATTAAAAGACTTCAGCAGGATCGGCGTTGATGACTTTTTGCAAGGAGACCAAGCCGGAGAGGGTACACATGAGGATCGTTAGTAGCAGCACGAGAATAGCGCGTTCGAGTTCCATTGCAATTGGTAGACCTCCACTAGTGGCTCTGAGGGTGAGATCGTATAGACCGAGGGAGATAGCGAAGCCTGGAATGTAACCTAGAAGGGCAAGAATAATTGCTTCTTGAATGACGATCGCGCATAAAACTCGGCTGCGATAACCCATTGCTTTGAGGGTGGCATATTGCCGTAAGTGGCTGGAAACGTCGGTGTAGAGGATTTGATAGACGATGACGACACCGACAATACAGGAGACAATCACCCCCATACCAAAGATAAAGCCAGTCGAAGTTGCGCCAATCCAGTAGGCGCGATCGCGCTGGATGATTTCTGCTTTCGTAATCACTTCGACATCTTTGGGCAAAATTTGCCGTAATTCCTTGACAACTGTATCGAGTTCTGCATCCGAGCGCAGTTTCACCAGTCCTAAGCTGACGCGGTTGAGTGGAAAGGGATCGAAATAGCGGCGAAAGTTTTGATCGGTCATAATTAACGTTCCATCAGCAGCAAATCCGCCGCCGAAGGTGTATTGACCGCCAATCGTCACCTTTCTACCAATTCCTCTCGATCGCGCTTCGGTTGTCGTGCCAACTTTCTGAGTTCCGTATTCGGGGCGGGAAAGGCGATCGTACAGAACGGTATCTGGACGTAGAAGCGCGGCTCGATTTGCCGGAGAATCCAATTCTGGAATTAAAAATACAGGATCGCTGGGGTTGATTCCAAAGGCAAAGATCGCTCGGCTGAGGCGAGTTTCGGGGTTGCGCCACTGGAGATAACCTAAATAGAGTGGCATAGCTCTTTCTACACCGTTAACTCCGCGTGCTTGATAGATCCGCTCGATCGCAAAGGGTTTGGTACTGCTAATTTCTAAAGCTAAAGGCGATCGCAAATAGATATCAGCATTAATTTGCTCGTACATTTGGCTGGCAGATTTTGCCAGAGAACCCAAAAAACCCAAGTTCATAAATACGAGAATGACCGCAAAAGCAACTCCGGCGATCGCGACAACTAACCGCGTCTTTTCGTGTACCAAATTCAACCAGGCGATCGGAGTCTTCATGTTCAGTGACCAGTGACCAGTGACCAGTGACCAGTTTTTTTTGATTTTTGCATTTGCGTGAAAGACACCAACTGCTGTTATTTCACGTCTATTTTCACGTCTACCTGTAAATTGGTTAGAGCTGCTACTGTTTGGCGATCGTCCAAAAGCACTCTCACTTCTACCACCCGTGCATCGGCATTAGCCGCCGGATCGTCATCGAGAACGTTATTTTTAAAGATCTGCCAGCCAATTTCCGAAACTTTTCCAGTTATTGGTTTAGCAAAAGCACCATTACGACTGGTAATAGTCGCCTTCTGCCCGACTTTTACCAACCCCACATCAGATTCATACACCTCAGCCACGGCATACATCCGGCGCGTATCTCCCATTTCCACGATGCCGTCATCGGCGATCGCCTCCCCAGGATAGGCAAAAACCCGTAGAATTCTTCCAGTTCTGGGAGCGCGAATAATTGTCCGCTGCAACCGCGCTTCGGCTAATTCCAGATTTTGTGCTGCCGATCGCGCTGCAACTTGCACTTGCGTTAATGGTAGATTTGCTTGCTCTGACTTCAGTTGAGCTTCTGCATTGCCCAAATTCGCTTTCACGGCATTTTCCAGCCGAATCAAGGAGGCTTTGGCGTTGTTGAGCTGTTCCTGCAAGCTGCGTGTCTGACTGACTTGCCGATCTAATTCTTGCTTGGCGATCGCGCCTTCTTGATAAAGGTTTTGGTTGCGTTGTAAGTCAGTTTGTGCTAGAGCTAACTCTGCTTCTAACTGCCGGACAGTTGCTCTTTGTGCCTCTACTTCAAAAGTTCCGGGGCGATCGACCTGTTGAATTCGCGTTTGAGCTTCTTGGATTTGGGCTTGAGCGTATGCAGTTGATGCTTTTAGCCTCTCCTGCGCTTCAGCTAATTGACTAGCAGCATAATTTCTTTCCGCCAGCCTCTCATCGTAACTTTCTAAATAAGCAATAACCGCCCCTACCTTGACAAAGTCGCCCCGCGAGACTAGTAATTTGCCAATTCGTTCGCCATTAGGACCACTGACGCGAATTGCTTCCCCTTCCGGTTCTAGTCGTCCGAGCGCAACAACTGTTACCTTTTGAGGTAGAGGTGCAGGAGTCTGAGATGCTGTTGGTTTATTTTGCTCGGAATTTCTCAATTGAGTGACTCCGATACCAATTAAACCAAGCGCGATCGCCCCCGCAGTCACACCTATAATCCAACCCCGTCTGGGCTTTAACTCCTTGAAAATCATAATCTCGACATCCGCCGATGTAATTTGTTTTAGCGTTCCCTCTCTTTACCTCAGCAGTGACAACAACCTCTCTTATCGAGCTAATCGCCATGCTACTACCGAAATATTTTGCAGTCCATTATTTCTGACTCGTAGTTTATAATTTGTCATTTGTATGAGTTGTTGGTAATGGGTAATCGGTAATCGGTAATAGGTCATTTATCGTTTGCGATTTTCTCCGTTTGTCCCCTTGTCTCCCTTGTCTCCCTTGTCTCCCTTGTCCCCTCTTTCTTCTCCTTACCCCTTATCCCTATTTAATGTTCCAAACCACTCGTCGCCGATTAGCACTTTGGTATACAGCCGTTACTGCTATCCTACTGCTCCTATTTGCCAGTGGGATGTATTGGTACGTCCGCAATACCCTGATCGAACGGATTGACGATACCTTAAATCATGTCGTAGAAGTTGTTGGGCGATCGCTGGTCATCGAACCAATTTCCCCAGAAAGCGGACAACGGTTGAATATTGAAGCTTCTTTTCGAGATAATGCCGATACAGTTGATGACGATCGCATCGATTTAGAATGGTTTAGCCCCACTGGAGAACTACTCTGGTCAACTTTTACCGCACCTTTAGATATTCCCCTCCACCCTAATCGCACGGGTGAAACCGTTCAAATTAGTCACCATCAAGACACAGAAAACACTCCCTCACTCCTCACTCCTCACTCCTCACTCCTCCTCAGACAAGTCACCGAAAGAATCCAAATTGGAAGACAAGTTTTAGGATATTTGCGCGTCAGTCATCCTTGGTTTGAAGTCACTAAACCAAGTCAGCAACTCGCTTTCGATTTAATTTTGGGTATTGGATTGATGCTCGTTTCCGTAGCACTTTGCGGTTGGTTTCTTTCGGGCAAAGCAATGGAACCCGTCAAAGATTCTTATCAACGTTTGAAACAATTTACTGCTGATGCTTCCCATGAATTGAGAAGCCCGATCGCTTTAATTCAAACTAACGTTCAAGTCGCTTTAGCAGAATTAGATTCAGCCGGGGGACAAGGCGCAGGCTCGTTAAAATACGGACAACAATTAAAAGTAGTAGAACGATTAACTAAACGCCTCGGTCGTCTTGTGGATGACTTATTATTTCTAGCACGTCAAGATAGCGGGATCGTTCAACCACAATTTTCTACCTGTCCTTTAGATGCACTATTAATAGAAGTAGTAGAAGAACAGCAATTCGCCGCAGCAGAAAAGAAGATCAAAATTTTCCTAGATTTAACCGCACCAACGGAGACAGAAACCGAAGACGATTGGTTTACCCTCCAGGGAGACTGGAATCAACTAGCACGATTATTTACAAACTTGATTGGTAATGCTATACATTACACTCCAGAAGGTGGTGAAATTCGGGTCGAGCTACAACATATCTCTACTAACAAAGAACTTTTTTCTCCGCCCCTTCTGTACGGGCGCACTGCTGCGCGCCCCTACCATTCGCTCCTCTCTTCTCGCCTTCAAGTCAAAGTTAAAGACACGGGTATTGGTATTCCCGAAACTGCTTTACCTCACTTATTCGATCGCTTTTATCGCGTCGATCCTGCTCGGACTCACGCGACAGGCTCGCAAGCAGTACAAGCATCAACAGGTTCGGGATTGGGTTTAGCAATTGCGGCTGCGATTGTTGCCAACCACCAAGGACAAATTACTGCCGAAAGTACTCTCGGACAAGGTACGATTTTTACCGTCACTCTACCCGCGAGTGGTGATGCGTAAATCAAGCGTGAGAAAAATTTTATCTCCCGACTTCACAGCTTATTCACTTTCTCGTCCTATTTTGGAGACAAGAACAGATGGGAGGATAGATTCATGAGCGACATAGAGCAGAACGTCTTCAACGTACTCCAACGCCATCCTTTCTGTAGTGCTGTACTAGTTGCTTATAAGCTTGAGTTACCTATAGCTAAAGTTCAAGCTACCATGAACCAACTCATAGATCGTGGCATTCTCATTCCACAGTGCAGCAACTATAGCAATCCTATTTGATTCATGAACGTGGAGCAGGCTTCTAGCCTGCGGCAGGCTAGAAGCCTACTTTACAAATCATTTAGAACTACTATACAACTCGTTTCGATAATCTTGTCTCGATCGCATAGCAGCGATCGCTTCCGTATTTTTGCGATCGGTGAAAGTACGTGCAGATCATTTCCTAACTGTGAAAGTCGTAAAAATTTGGCATGACATCGATCGCTTTTATAATTTTTTCGATCGAATTTAAGTCATGCTTTTTTAAGCTCCTGTACCTTTGGCTTATATTTACGAGTTATTCGGCTCGCCTCATTATTTTTTTAATTACTTTCGCTCCACTTGCTTGCTAGATAAAACTACGATTCATGCAAGAAACCAGTAAGAAATTCAATATGCATATCCGAAATTTTACTTAATGTTTATAATTGAGCGACAAAATATAAAAGTTCCGTAAATCCTCAATAAATGTGTAGTATAAAAGAAGACTAGCTAATATAGGTTGGTTTGCTACATAGTCGTTTTAACAAGTGATTTTCGGCAAAGGTCAGAGTGAACTGCGATCGCGCAGTATATTTTTATAGCCGTGTATTCGGTTAACTAGAAACTAAACTCTGACTTTTCAGAGCTGAAACATAGGTAAGCTAATAGCACAAAGTAAGTCAAACCATTAAGCAATTAACTATTAGTTAAATTTCCATAGAATAAGTATCTATATGCCTCCCTATACGCCCTCATAGGATAAAGTTTATTCAAACTTAAAACTACGAGTGCATTATGAGTAAACAATAAGTGGAAACCCAGAATGGAGACTAAAAACCATCTTCAGAAATTTTTAACTGAGAGCAATAGTCCTCAAAGTCAGGCTTTACCTTTGGCATCTAAAGCACAGCTAGAAGAAGGTGATGAAGGTGGTTTAAACATAGGAAAGCTAATTGCCGCAGTTCAAAGAAGAATGCTTGTAGTTGCGAGTGTAGCAACCACAGTTGCAGCCGCGGCAGTAGTTTATGGTTTACTAAGTAAACCAGTCTATGAAGGCAAGTTTGATTTACTGCTCGAACCGATAACTGCTGAGAATAAGCTATCGATATCTCCTCTCAACGAAATCAAAACCGAACAAAGAACTATTAATGAAACTGAAATTAAGGTATTACAGAGTCCAAAAATCATGACTCCTGTTGCCCAGCAAGTATTAACGCAGTATCCAAATACCGATCTGACCAAGCTCAAGTTTGAACGACTGCCAAATACTAATATTATTTCAGTGACTTACCGAGATCCAAATCCAGAAAAGATTAAGTACGTAATGGATCTTCTTTCTAAAGCTTATCTAGTTTATAGCTTAGAAGAGCGTCGGTCTGACGTACGAATGGGACTTCAATTTATCGAGGAACAGTTACCAAAATTACGGCAGCAAGTTGAATCTTTACAAGAAAGACTCCAAACATTTCGGCAAAAATATGACTTAATCGATACTGA
Source organism: Chroococcidiopsis sp. CCALA 051 (assembly GCF_003015105.1). Lineage (NCBI taxonomy): Bacteria > Bacillati > Cyanobacteriota > Cyanophyceae > Chroococcidiopsidales > Chroococcidiopsidaceae > Chroococcidiopsis > Chroococcidiopsis sp. CCALA 051. The sequence continues at coordinate 18,172 of NZ_PYCI01000046.1, forward strand.
AGGGCAAGGTAGACAGCTGACCGACCGACTGAATCAAATTACGCAACAACGGCGAGAAACGCAGACCCAATTAGCCAGAACTCGCGCCCTCTACAATGCATTACAGCAGCAGTTACAAATGCGATCGCCAGAAGCAGCAGTCGTCACAGCCTTGAGTGAAGCACCTCGCTATCAAGCATTGTTAAACCAATTGCAACAGATCCAAACCAGGATTGCCGTTACAGCAGCGCAATATCGGGAAGATAGTCCTACAGTTCAGGCACTGCGATCGCAGGAACAAAATTTACTCCCCTTGGTAGAACAGGAAAGAAGAGCCATCTTAGGCAAGAATATACAAGTATCAAGACAGCTGCCAGCCTTTGCCTCTACCAATACTATTCGCCAGCAACAAACACAGCAACTTTTAGAGGCGGCTAACCAGATTCAAACCTTAGAGGCAGAAAATAAAGCGCTGACTCAAGCCGATATTGTATTAAGACAGCAGGTCAAGCAATTTCCCGCCTTGGCACGCCAGAATGACGATCTCGTAGGGCAATTGAAAATTGCTTCCGAAAACTTAAATCAGTTTTTAACTAAGCGCGAAGCATTACGCATCGATTTGGCACAGAAACAAGTGCCTTGGCAACTGATCACTCCTCCTACTGACCCTGAAACTTCTTCGTTGAGCCTGAAACGTAATTTAATGTTGGGGGCAGTCATGGGTTTATTGACGGGTATTGCAGTGGCATTGCTGATCGAAAAATTCAGCAATGTGATTCATACGCCTGAAGATGTGAAAGATTTAACCCGATTGCCACTACTCGGAGAAATTCCGCTGAAGAAAGACGCTAGTTCGGTTAAGGCTGGTGTTACCGAACTCGTAAAATCTATCAATCCGATCGCAAAATCGAGCCAACAAAAGCCACAAACTCAACAGCAAACTATGGCTCAGTTTTGGGAATCTTTGCGCTCTTTGTACACGAATATTCGCTTTCTAGGTTTCGATAAGCCGATCCGCTCTTTGGCTGTCATTTCTGCTGCTGCGGAAGAAGGGAAATCTACCGTGGCACTCCATTTAGCTCAAACAGCCGCCATGATGGGGCAGAGAGTGCTACTAGTAGATGCAGATTTACGAAATCCTAACATTCACAAACGCTTGGGTTTAAGTAACACCGTTGGCTTAAGTAATGTAATCGTGAATGACATCAATTTTCAAGATGTGTTGCATCGAGTCAATTGCGAACCAGTTGCAATCAAGAATAGCGATCGCGCCGAACTTTCTGTCAGCAAGACATCGTTAGAAGTCGAGAGTTTGTATGTTTTGACAGCCGGACAAATCCCACCCAATCCTGCCCATTTGCTCTCATCTCACAAGATGCAAAGCTTAGCAAAACAATTTGAATCTGCTTTCGATCTGATCGTATACGATACGTCGCCACTATTAGGACTAGCAGATAGCAATCTCCTCTCTGCCCATATAGATGCGAGTATTTTAGTCGTAGGTATGGGTAAAGCTCATCGTTCGGCGCTGGCAAAGGCATTAGAAAGCTTAAAAATTGTCGGTAGCCCTGTCATTGGTGCAGTTGCTAACGGAGTGACGACAAGCTATAAGAGCGCTTACTATTAGTGTGAGAAGGCAGAAGTCGTAGGGGCGGGTTTTTTGTCCATGTCTGTAATAGAGCAAATAATGTTGCAATTAAACCCGTTTGTTCAGTTGTAGGGGCGGGTTTGTTAGCGATAGCCCGTACTAGAATACATAATTTGGCAATTAAACCCGCCCGTACAAAAGTCAGGAGGGTGTTAAGCCAGCCAATAGCACCGAGCTGGTTGTTGAGACAAAAATGTAGTGGTTCTGATTTGATTACAATAAATTTGTAGGGGCGCACAACCATGCGCCCCTGTATGTGTTGTCTGTTGCGTGTTACGGCGATAAATGTCTGATTCGATCGCGTCGTCTACTATTGCTGCCATTGCCACTGCGGTAGTACCGCAACAAGGTAGTGTAGGCATTGTCAGGGTCTCGGGAAATGAAGCGATCGCGATCGCTCATCATCTATTTTACGCCCCTGGAAAACAAGCCTGGGAAAGCCACCGCATTCTCTATGGCTACATTCGCCATCCCCAAACACAGCAACTCGTGGATGAGGCGTTATTGCTAATCATGCAGGCTCCACGTTCCTATACCCGAGAGGATGTCGTCGAGTTTCACTGTCATGGTGGAATTATGGCAGTACAGCAGGTATTGCAGTTGTGTTTGGCAGGAGGAGCCAAACTAGCGCAGCCAGGGGAATTTACACTTAGAGCATTTTTAAACGGACGCTTAGACTTAACCCAAGCCGAAAGTATAGCCGATTTGGTCGGGGCGCGATCGCCGCAAGCAGCGCAGACAGCTTTAGCAGGTATACAGGGAAAATTAGCTCACCCAATTCGTCAATTACGAACGAAATGTTTGGATGTCTTAGCAGAAATTGAGGCAAGAATTGACTTTGAGGAGGATTTACCACCATTAGATGAAACACTAGTTCGAGCAGAACTAGCCCAAATTGAGGTAGAAGTCAGCAAAATTCTGGCTACAGCCCATCAAGGCGAATTATTACGCACGGGATTAAAAGTGGCGATTGTCGGTCGTCCGAATGTGGGAAAATCGAGTTTGTTGAATGCTTGGAGTCGTAGCGATCGCGCTATTGTCACCGATTTACCCGGTACGACTCGCGATGTGGTCGAGTCTCAACTCGTCGTGGGAGGAATTCCGATTCAGGTATTAGATACAGCAGGAATTCGCGCCACGGAAGATCGAGTCGAGAAAATGGGAGTCGAGCGATCGCTTTCTAGCGCTCAAGCCGCCGATTTAGTTTTATTGACAATTGATGCGGCGGCGGGATGGACTCAGGCGGATGAGGAAATTTACCTTCAGGTAAAACACCGTCCGTTAATTTTGGTTATTAACAAAATCGATCTGGCGGCGGTTGAAACAGTGAATTATCCAGCCGAAATTAGTCAGGTAGTGACAACGGCTGCTGCTTGCGATCGCGGTATAGATGCTTTAGAGCAAGCGATTTTGGCAAAGGTGCGATCGGGAAAGGTAGATTCTGCCAATCTAGATTTAGCCATTAACCAGCGCCAAGCCGCCGCGCTAATCAGAGCGCAAACTTGCTTAGAACAAGTACGAGAGGCGATCGAACAGCAGTTACCTTTAGATTTTTGGACGATTGACTTACGCGGCGCAATTCAAGCACTAGGAGAAATTACTGGGGAAGAAGTCACGGAGTCAGTGTTAGATCGAATTTTCAGCCAGTTTTGTATTGGAAAATGAATGTAAGAATTCTTCATTTTTGACTTTTAACTTTTAACTTTTGACTTTTTCATCTCGGTCTTCCCAGCGTAGTGATATAAAGTACGGCTTCGTCAGTCGGAATCCCAAGAACTTCGTTAACGCGATCGTCAAAAAAGCCACCGATACCACTTACACCTAAGTTGAGACGAATAGCGGCTAAATTCAGTTTTTGTCCTAAATGTCCTGCATCCATATGTAGATAGCGATAAACGCGATCGCCATAGCGTGCTACAGCTTTTTTCAGATCTGCGGTGTGAAAGAGGACGGCGGCTGCATCCCGACCGAGTTCTTGTCCTAAGCAGAGGAAGTGCAATTCGCGTCGAAAGTTTTTAAATCGAATTTGCCGCAATTCTTGGGCTTTTGGTGCGTAGTAGTAGCAACCTTCTTCTAAGCCCGTGACTCCAGATACGGCAATAAATGTTTCAATTAAGCTTAAGTCGAAATAGTCTGGATCGCCATCAAATCCTCGATCGACGTAATGCTGAGGTTGATAGGTGAAATCTAACAAGACCCTTAACTCATCTATTGTGAGTTCAGCACCAGTATAAGCACGAGTGGAGCGACGTTCGAGTATTGTCGTCTCCAACCCGACTAAATTTATTCCCCAATCTATCGGGTTAGTTCTAGTTGAAACTTTCAAACAAAAAGGAAAGTTATATTTATCTTCTAAATGAGCAACTTCCTGTTGCTCCTGGCTTTTGACGACTGGTGCTTCGTCTATTTGCGTTGCTCGATGGCAGTAAGCCAGTAATTCGCCGTCGGGAACTTCGGGATACTCAACTTGGGTAGCAGATGGTAAGGCTGTGCAACTGAGAGGTAATTTGAGAGGTAATTGTTGTACTGCCAAATCTATTAATGGAACGACTGCGATCGCTCCTTCTTGTTCTGGGTCTAGATACAATATTTGGTTGACAGATGCATCAATAAATCCACCAATGAAGTAGGGACGGAAGTTAGTCAAACCACCAGCCAGTTCAATATTACCTAGCAGGTGTCCTGTATCTAAAAATATGCGACGATAGGCGCGGTCTTGGTAGCGCCAAGCCGAACGGTAGAATATAGCGGTCGCGATCAGTGCAATTTCGCTACTTTCTAGAGCTGGATGTTGAAAACAGGCTGCTTGCAGGTCGCTCCAAACATCACTTTCCCAAAACTGAGTGAGAGAATGAGCCAGCGGGTTATAGCTGTAAAGTCCGGCTGGAATGAGTGGCGTACCGCGAGAAATTAGATAAACTTCGGCTGGATATAACCCCCCAGCAGAGGGAGCAGAGCGGAGATAGAGCGGCTGCCCCACCATAGTTGGAACTTTGGCGGTGATCCCGTAACTATATAGTAAAAGATGAGACAATCGCTGCCACCAAGCAATTCCTGGAATGACTGCTGAAGCCTCTGCATCTGCTTGTAGATAGGGCTTGAGATCGAAAACCGTACCGATCTTATACTCTTTAAATGGCGACGGTTGCTTCGACCAATCTAACCCCTGACCTTTAGCAGCAATCGTCTCAGGGTCGTATTTCGTGCGTTCGTGGTAGTATTGGGCGATCGATCCGTACTGTTCTGGCATAGCCATCTGGCAGAAGTTTTCCTTTCTTCAATCTTTGCACTCCAAGGGGCGATCGCATTCATTCCGGCATATTAGTTTAGTGACTGCTCAAAATTGTGGCGATCGCTTTCATCTAACATAGCTATGATGCAGCTATACTAGGCGATCGCTGGCTATTATTCGCAAAAATAAGTATAAATTATAACTTTAGGCTATGACTTTAATTTTAACTAACGACGATGGAATTGACGCGCCAGGAATTCGGGCATTGCAAAAAGCCGTGGCTGGGTACAAAGTCATCGTCGCTGCACCCAGAGATCATTTATCTGGCTGCGGACATCAAGTCACCACAACTCAAGCAATCCACGTTCATCGTCGCAGCGAAAACGAGTATGCGATCGCCGGAACTCCAGCCGATTGTACCCGCATAGCTACAACATATATCTGTCAAGATGTCAAATTCGTGCTTTCCGGGATCAATGCTGGAGGTAACATGGGGGCTGATGTCTACATTTCAGGAACTGTTGCAGCCGTCAGAGAAGCAGCATTTCAAGGAATTCCTGGGGTGGCAGTTTCCCACTACCGCAAAGGCAAACGCAATGTAGATTGGGATACTGCGGCAAGGTGGACGGCGAAAGTCTTAGCCGATCTACTCGATCGTCCGCCAGAACCAGGCACGTTTTGGAACGTAAATTTGCCGCACTTACTACCAGGAGATCCCGATCCAGAAGTGGTGTTTTGCGAACCTTCAACTCAACCGCTCCCAGTCAATTATCGGATTGAAGGCGATCGCTTTTATTATGCCGGGGAATATGCCCAACGCGATCGCGCTCCAGGTACGGATGTCGATGTCTGTTTTTCTGGCAAAATCGCCGTAACCCTATTGAGGCTTTAAGAGTTTTATCCACTTAAGACAGAACCCATTACAATTCGACCGATTAGACTGGAAGAAGTTTCAGACACGTACATGAGCGATCCCCATTCATTTCAGGAAAACCCATCTAGCGATCTTACGACTTCACAGCAATCGGAGCGATCGCCTGGGAAATCTGCCCCACCACTGGCAATGGTGGAAACAGCTTTTCTTGCGAGTACAGCCAGCTTGATCTATTTCATTAATTTTTATTTTCCCCTCGGTCCCCTGCTGCGGATTTTCTTTGCGATCCCTGTAGCAATCGTCTATTTACGATGGAGTGCGAGGGCGGGATGGATGGCGGCTGGAGTTTCTGGGTTGCTGCTAGCAGTGTTGATGGGTCCAATTCCCAGTTTGCTGTATGTTATGCCCTATGGGGTGATGGGAGTATTATTAGGCGCTGCTTGGCGGCGGCGATCGCCCTGGATCGTCTCAGTTGCTTTAGGAACTCTTTTAGGCGCGATCGGTTTCTTCTTTCGCTTTTGGTTAATGTCGATTTGGTCTGGTCGCGATCTCTGGGTTTATCTAATTGTAGAAGTCACGGAGTTGGCAGAGTGGATTTTTGACAAGCTAGGACTGTTGCTACAACCGAGTATGCTGGTGATTCAAGTCTTAGCGCTAGCACTGGTTTTAGTCAGCAATTTAGTTTATTTATTTGTCGTTCACCTCGTTGCTTGGTTACTCCTCGATCGCCTTGGCAATCCAATTCCTCGTCCGCCCCGTTGGGTACAGGTTTTAATGGACTATGAGTAATCGATAATGTGGAGACGTGTCATAGAACGTCTCTACATATGCATGGAAAAGAATGTGACAATCCGAATTTACACCCAATTAAAACAAGGGCAAGCTTGGATAGAACGGTATCGAGGTGGTTCTCCCGCCTTTGCTTGTGTTTTGGGGTTTACAGAAACAGGCTTAATTCCTGGGATCTCGGCAGCTGGGCTGACTCCTGAAGATCGACTATATACGGCGATCGCGGATGCTGAATTTTTAGTTCGAGGTCCTCAGCCTCAGCCGCAGAATGCCTTACCTCCTTTGCCTGCGGGGGCTTCTCCTGTGGCGATCTCTCGTGCTGTTGTGGAGGCGTTAAATATTCCTCTCTATTTATTTAATGCTGGGTTGCCCCAACCGCCAACCGTACCGACAATCGATTTGGGCGGGACTCCTGCTCGGTGTTTGAGTCAAGGGGAGGCATTGCCATTAGCAACGGTAAAATATTTACTGGAGCAAGGTTTAGCTTGGGGAGAACGTCTTGGTAAGAGTTCCCATGACTACCTAATTATTGGCGAGTGTGTCGTGGGTGGAACCACAACGGCACTCGCGATCTTAACTGGTTTGGGTATTGATGCTGCTGGTAAGGTAAACAGCAGTCATCCGATTTGCAACCATACCCAAAAATGGGAGTTAGTCCAAGCAGGGTTGCAGCGTGCTGGACTGTGGGAACGGATACCTGTAGAAGATCCCGGGTTACTCGTAGCAGCGGTGGGCGATCCGATGCAAATTGTCGTCGCTGGAATGGCGATCGCTGCTAGTCGCACCAAAGGAGTTATCTTAGCTGGTGGTACGCAAATGCTAGCTGTTTATGCCTTAATGCAATCTGTAGTCAAGGCATATCATCTCGAGTGGCATTCTGAAGCTGTTGTTGTAGGAACTACTCGCTGGGTAGCGGAAGATCCGACGGGGAAAACAGTTGAACTTGCTGCCAGTATAGATACTGTAACGCTTTTGTCAACTGAGCTGAGTTTTGTAACTTCCAGATATACTCAACTTCGCGCTTACGAGCAAGGTTACGTAAAAGAGGGTATGGGCGCGGGTGGTTGCGCGATCGCCTCCTCTCTCACAGCTGGCTGGAGTCAGACTCAACTCCTACAAGCGATCGAAGCATTGATGGCAAGAATGAATTACTAAGTCGTAAGTCACTGCTCACTCAATTAGTGAATTCTCCGTGCTAGCAATTGTTCTTCTAAGGCAGCTATCCGATTGTAGGCTGCGGTTAATTGTGCGGTGAGCCGCTGAATTTGAATTTCGGGCGCTAACTCCTTTTCACCACTGTGGAGATGGGTATCTAACTCGTTGCTATCTAATAGCACGTCTTTGTGTTCCATAGCTAATTTGGAAGCGCTATAGCTGTTATTTCCATAGCGTCCATTAGCTTCTCCCATCACATCTGTTGGCGCTGATGCTGGAGTTAAACGACACTCTGTAAGAGCGGAAGAGACTTGACTGTTGAGTCGATCGACTACCTGATAAAGGGTATCGACTTTATTACTCAAGATCAGGACTTGTTTTTGAAGTGGTTCCATTGAATACCCTCTATGCCTGCCTTTACTGATTCTTATATGCTATGCAACAATTGGGCAAAGTTTACTCTACTTATCAATCATTTAACTTTTGACAAAATTGCTTTTAAAGCGATAACTTTCTCAGAATATTTACACAAAAATAAATACTAATTTGTAGTGTTATTCTCGCTAATATGTATTTAGTTTAAGCATAAAAGAGGATTTAAGGAGGGCGATCGCTGTCATGTTACATTTTTCTCAATTTCAGCCTCAAATTGTCAATATTCCAGAGAGCTAAAAGTTCGAGGTTTTTTCTGGGTAGAAAGATTAGTGCAGCGCGATCGAAGTAAATCTACAGTTAACGTAAGTATTTTTTCCTTCTACCTCTACTTCCTGCCCGCTTGAACTAGATTGGCGATCGCATTATCTTAACCGCTCCACTCAGTAACATTACTTATAAACTACAATAATTCAGGCTTTTGTTGGCGTAGCGATCTATATAATCGACCAAGAAAAAATTCACAATTCATCTAGAGCCAGCACTCACTGTACTCAATGTATTAACTTAGAAGCAATAGTTTAGCCACAAGTATAAATCTTCTATCTAAGGGAAGAGATTGAGAACGTAACGCATTATACTGAGAAAAAAATGCTAAATTTTCAAGAGTTTTTTACTGTTTGCGTGGGTAAATGGAAAATTGAACGGACTTATCATTATCTACTAGCAGGGCAGGTAGAAAAGTCGTATACCGAATATGATGTGACTACCTTAGAATTAGCGCAAAAACAGCAAATTCTCTCCATTTCTGCCTTGAATGGCATTAAAGTCGATCTATCAAGAATTGACGCAAATAATGCATTGCCAGGATTTGCGATCGCCTTTAACACTCGTTCGGAAACTGGGGAAACTCTATCAATGAGCCTACAAGCTTTATTCGTACCCGATACCTGCGTTACTTCAGATACGGTAGTTCGGGAAATTCCTCCACCAACAGCCGCCGCAGTTGATTCCACAGCAGAAACGATTCGGGGTTTTTATTTACGAGATGAAGGCTATTCCGAAGCAGGGGCGATCGCCGGACGTTTCACTTACCAACCCACGCGCCAAACTCTAGAAATGACAACCTACTACAAGCGTTCTGTAGCAGTGGATCAGATGCGTATTGTCACCCCCGATTTACGCTTGCGTACCATCATTACCTACCAACGCCCTGCCAATATAGAAGAACCACCTAGTATTATCGATTTGGTTGGTTTCGGGGTGGAACGGAAGCAACCAGCTTAAGGAAATGGATCGTAGGTCGTTTTTATTCGGTACGGGAACGCTATTACTCGGTCAGTTACTCGCAGGGTGTAACACCCAGGAACGAGCCAAACTGCGCGTGCAATTACTCAAAGGTTCGCTCCCCAATCAAGTTTTGCAAAAATTTCGGACAAAGATGCAGCAGACTGCTAGTCTAGAATTCGCCTCAGTGGAACAACTGAGTAGCTTATTCGATCGCTTGCAATCTTGGCAGCAAAACAATCAAAAGCCAATAGAGGAAGATTGGCGATCGCAACTTCCCCTACCTTCATGGCTTAAACCTCAAAATCCCAACCCTGCTAACTTAGTAACTGTGGGCGACTACTGGCTTGCAGCAGCAATTAGGCAAAATCTAATTCAACCCTTAGATCCGACACAACTATCTCAATGGTCGCAGTTACCGAATCGATGGCAAGAATTAGTTAGGCGTAACCAAGCAGGACAATTTGACGCAAAAGGCAATGTTTGGGCTGCTCCCTACCGTTGGGGTTACACCGTTATTGCTTACAATCGGGATAAATTTAAGTCTTTAAACTGGAAACCGCAAGACTGGGGAGACTTATGGCGAGAAGAACTGCGCGATCGCATTTCCCTACCAAATCATCCCCGCGAGGTTATCGGCTTAACCCTGAAATACCTTGGCAAATCGTATAACACGGAAAACCCGAGCCAAGTCCCAGATTTAACCGTCCAGTTGAATCGCCTCCAGCCGCAGGTCAAACTTTACAGTTCGGATACTTATTTGCAGCCATTAATTTTGGGAGATACGTGGTTAGCTGTAGGCTGGTCAAACGACATCATCCCTGTGATGCAACGCCACCGTCAGATTGCGGCGATAATTCCGCAGTCTGGAACTTCACTGTGGGCAGATCTCTGGGCAAATCCGATACAGGCAAACAGCGATCGCGCTTTAGAATACCAATGGATTGATTTTTGCTGGCAACCCCAGATCGCTCGACAAATTCTGCTCTTTGGTAGAACGAATTCACCAATTCCCTTCCAGATCGATCCCGACAACATTCAAGCAGAACTACGCCCTCTCCTAGTACCCAATGATAATATTCTGGACAAGAGCGAATTTTTGCGCCCCCTAGATCCAGATGCAATTCAGCAGTATCAAGCTTTGTGGAAGGGAATGAGAGAAAAATCGTCAAGTCAAAAATCAAAAGTCAAAAGTCAAAAGCCGGAAGTCGAGAGCGATAAACGGTAAATGCTCCCTCAGCCCTCTTTTCTCCCTCGCTCCTCGCTCCTCACACCTCACTCCTAAATAAAGCATCAGCCACACGACAAACATCATGCATTTCTTTGACATCGTGGACGCGTACAATATCTGCACCATGAGCGATCGCCCCGCAACAAGCCGCTGCCGTCCCCCAGACTCGTGCTTTCGGGTCGGGTTGCTCTAAAATATGACCGATAAAACTTTTCCGCGATGCTCCAACTAATATGGGACAATTCAGAGCGCGAAATTCTGACAAACGACGCAGAATTTCGATACTTTGATGGTATTTCTTGGCAAAACCAATCCCGGGATCGATAATAATTCGAGCAGGATCGATCCCAGAAGCGATCGCATTTGCAACGCGACTTTCAAGAAACTGATAGATTTCCCCAATTAAATCCTCGTAATCCGTCAGTTGTTGCATTGTTTGCGGCGTACCGCGCATATGCATGAGGACAATTGGTACACCCAATTTTGCCACCGTAGCCAGCATTTCTGGGTCAAACACTCCCCCAGAAATATCGTTAACTATATCCGCTCCCGAGGCGATCGCCGCCCTAGCTACAGCCGCTCTAGTCGTATCTACAGAGATCGGCACGGAAATTGCAGGACGCAACAATTGCACCACCGATAGTACCCGCTCTAATTCTTCTGCTACAGAAACTTCTATCGCCCCTGGACGAGTTGACTGCCCGCCAATATCAATAATATCTGCACCCGCTGCTACGAGACGCTGCGCTTGCTCCAAAGCCGCGCTAGGGCGATCGAACTCACCACCATCGCTAAAACTGTCAGGCGTGACATTCAGCACCCCCATAATATAGGTACGCTTACCCCACTCAAAAGAGCGATCGCGAATAACCAAAGAACTTTGGACAACCATTTTCACTTAAAAATTTTTGAGAAGGATCCCCCCTACAAACCACGGAAACCCTTCCTATCTTCGCGCCTTCGCTACGCCAGTCACCTCAACGGCGGGAAACCCCGCACGTTGCTGGCTCGTCTTTGCGTGACATTAATCTGGTCAATTACAACCCAAACGTTAGGTCAGGGCGGGTTTAACCGCAAAAATGTTTGTATGGTACAGTCATCCTCAAAAAACCCGCCCCTAAGGTACGACACTATTTGTAATTGACAATCCGCGCAAAACCATCAGGTTCCAGACTCGCACCCCCAACCAACGCACCATCAATTTCTGGCTGTGCCATAATTTCGTCAATGTTGTTGGGTTTCACAGAACCACCGTATTGAATCGGTACATCAGGATTGCTCAACTGACTGCGAATTAAACCGATAACGCGATTGGCTTCCTTGGCTTCACAAGTATCTCCCGTACCAATTGCCCAAATTGGTTCGTAGGCAACGATCAAGTTGTGCTGGTCGATATCCACTAAATCTTTTTGCAACTGCATAGAAATCAGGGATTCAGTTTCGCCCGCATCCCGTTGTTGCTTCGATTCACCTACACATAAAATTGGGGTCAGACCGAAACTTTGAGCTGCCTTCAGCCGTAAATTTACCGTTTCATCAGTTTCACCAAAAAATTGCCGTCGTTCGCTATGTCCAATAACAACATAACGTACGCCAACTTCTAGCAGCATGGGAGCAGAGATTTCACCCGTATAAGCCCCTGACGCTTCCCAATGGACGTTTTGCGCTCCTAGCTGTACTCTCGTACCGTGCATATTCTTCGACATGATGCTTAAGTCCGTAAAAGGAACGCACAACACCACTTCTCTTTCTGGAGGAGTTTCCACCAGGTACGGCAAAAATCCTAGTAAAAACTCTTGGGATTCTGCCTGGGTCTTGAACATTTTCCAGTTGCCAGCAATAACTATTTTCCGCACGGGCGATCGATCTTTCCTAATGACACTACAAATCGTTTACACCAGTTTACAGTTATCAGTTACCAGTTACCAGTTATCAGCGGACAGGGTGTGGGGTGTGGGGAATTGGTAGTTGGTAATGGGTAATAGGTAATTGGTAGTGGTGCGTGAAGAAGGGGTGTGGGGTGTAAATTTTGAATTTTGAATTTTGAATTTTGAATTCTCCCTTGTCCCCCTTGTCTCCCTTGTCCTCCTTGTCCTTCCCTATACCCTATCTCTCATAGAAACGCTCGAACTTTGGAGCCGATCGCGACTTCCAGGTGGATTAAACTGAGAGACTGACTGGAGAGCCAATAGCGCTTCACCTACGGTGTAAAGGCTAAACTGGTTGATGTTTTGTGCCATAAACTCTGCATGGTTGACAAAGGGATTGAGGAAGGCATACATGGCTTTTTCTTCCTTCAATTTTGCCGATAACCTAACCAAGCAAGCATATGTAGGAATTTCTGCTTTTTGTGGAATAACTGGTTCTCCATCGCGCCCGTAATAATATGTATTGAGATTGGGCATTCGTGCTAAGGCAAAGCGGATGACTCGCTGTCCGACTTCCGGCGCTTCCTCCACGGCTCTCTCTGCTACAGTACAGGTATTAGCTAGCTTCACGACATCATTGGGAGAGAAAATTGCTAGTTGTTTGAGTTCTGGTACTAGGGTCAATACTTCTGGTTGAATGATGTCATACAACAATCCTGAAGGGGTTGCTGCTTCGCGAATTGTGGCGTAAGATTTTTGCGCCACTGACTTTAACTCGCGATCGCCCGTCACTTGAGCGACAATTTTCAATAAATCTGGGTCGTAGCCGACGAGAAAGGAGTTATTGGCAAAGGCGCGGGTTTGCAAGTTAAAATAGTTGCGGATTAACCATTTATCGTGGTCTATTTGAGCGTGACGGGTATATCCTTGCAAAATCGACATTGCCAGTTGGCGATCTGTTTCATCTCCTAATGTTTGGCTACCCAGCCACAAACTTTCTGCCAGGCGTAAAGCTTCTGTCGTTCCCGATGCATCAGCAGGCGCACCATCGCGATAACGCCAAAGCACAAATCCTTTCGTGTAAGGGTCTGATTTTTTATCGATTATCAAGTTACGAGTTGCAAAATCTCGCAAGGGAAGATACAGTCTAGAGTCTTTTTTTCCAGCTGCATAGTAGAGGATTTGGCTCAAGTCTACTGTATAGACATAGCCATCAGGTCTTGCTCCTTGTGCTTTTGCCATCAGCACTTGCAACTGTTGGTAAAGTCGCCCTTCTAGCTGTTGGAGTACTTGCCTATCTACTGGAGTTGTCTTTACCGTTCTGGGGATCGCAGCAGTGGTTGACGTAGCAGTTTGAGTGATGTCTTCTACTGTTTTTGTATTGTTGATAACGACTTCAGGCGACTGGAAAGCACAACCTGAAAGTATTGTTAGCAAAGATCCAATTATCCCCGTCAAGAGGGGACGATAAGGAGACAATGCGGAGAAGAGAGTTGAGGAGGCTGAGGCGGAAAAATTATTTTCGACTCCCGACTCCCGACTTCCAACTCCCGATTTCCAAACCTTATTTAAACCAATTTTATTAACCTTTTTATGTTTTATCATAGTCAGCTAGCGCGATCGCCTTCCTCTGATTTTGGCAAAGATTGGGCGAGCCGATCACTCGGAGAATTGTAAATATGTTTTGGTAAATTTACTAAGTCCATGAATAGTTTTTTCCCAATAATAAGGTTTGGCGAACAATTGCCATAAAGCCAGATAAGCGGCTATGGAATGGAACTGCCAATATAAAGGATTGAGCAACGCATACAATAAAAGTTTATAGTAGCGTCGCCGAAATACTGCAATCATATTCAAATATATACCTAAAGCATTGCTAATACTAAGATTAAATAAAGAAATATATAAAACCCACCCAGGAATTAAATTTTCTAACCAATAAGCACGGGTGGCAAGCCAGTAAATCAACAATACCCACAAGATCGGACTAATTAGAAAAATCAGCACCGTGCCTCCAATTAAAAATTGGTAGGCAAGCCAGCTTTTTAAGCCTAGTTTCCGTAGCGATTTAAGGGGGGCGCGATTGTGGACTAACCATGTTTGCATGTAGCCTTTAATCCAGCGCGATCGCTGCCGAATCCAATTTTTAAACTCGCAGTTAGCTTCCTCATAAGTCGTGGAGTTAATCACCCCTACCGTATATCCCCGCTTGCTGGCACGAATTCCGAGATCTGCATCTTCGGTGACGTTAAAAGGGTCCCAACCGCCTAATTCTCGCAGGCGATCGGTACGAAAATGATTGCTCGTTCCCCCCAGGGGGATCGGTAGCCCTAAAGTTTCTAATCCTGGTAATAGATAGTCAAACCAATAGGAATATTCTAAGGTAAACATCCGCGTCAAAAAATTTTCATCGCGGTTATAGTAATTGAGCGCAGCTTGGACGCAAACTAAATCCGGCGAGCCATTTCTAAAGGCATAAATTGCTTTTTTGAGTTGGTCGGGATCGGGAATATCTTCAGCATCGTAAATAGTTAAATATTCTCCTCTGGCGAAGGAAAGACCGTAGTTACAAGCTTTCGGCTTGGTTTTTGGATGGCTATCGGGAATGTAAATAAACCGAATATAGCGTGGCGGATTAGCAGCTTGGGCGGCGTTAATTGTGGCTAAATCCTTTTCTTCTAACAAGAGTAGAACATCGAGCTTTTCATGCGGATAGTCGAGTTTACTGAGGGCATCAATTAAAATTGGTGTCACCTCTGGTTCGTTATAAACTGGGACTAAAACAGTATAGGTTGGCAAAGTTTGCTCGTCGATCGAATTCACTTCTACTTTAGTAATTTGGTGAGTGCGATCGGCGGCTCCAATTAAACTCAAAATCAATTTGAACATCACCGCACCACCAAAGAAAATATTCAAGGCGGCGATTAAAAATGCTAGCGTATGCCACCAGTCAAACGCCAAACCCCATAAAACTATGGCAAATAAAATATAGCCAACAGCAATTTGAGCGGGGGTAAAAACCCTTGCCGCAGAGTCTTTAGGCGATCGCGCCATGAGTTGGTAAATGGCACGGCGGCTGAATTCTTGACGATAACAGGTATCGAGCATTCGCGTAATGTCATTCTCCGTCCCCAACACTTTAACCAGTTCCACCCCAGGAAATTGAGCGTAGATCGCAGCTTCTACAACTAAATCGAAGGGGTCATGCACCAAAACCATGAGGGCGTGCGGCTTAACCCAAGCCAAGGGGATGAAGCGATCGCCCATCATCACTTGCGGGTCAAAGCGGTGCATGAGTTTTAAGTCGATTTGCCTAATTCCCGCCCCGGCTAAGCGAGAAAAAATGCTCAAACCTGTTAGCAGAGAAAGGACTTCTACATAGTCAATCGGTCGCAAATAATTCAAGCGCGGCAGAATTTCCCCCAATGGCGATCCGGTACGCTGTTGAATCGCTTGGGCTTCCTGCCATTGTGCTACCGTCAATCTACCCTTGTCGAGTAGTTCCGCAGCCAGGTTTTCCTCAAATACCAAGCTGAAAATTTGGTTTTCGGTAGCGAGAACTTCGTAAATTTTGACCTGCGACCAATGGCTGCGGATCGCTTGCCTAATCGCAATATTATTCGGTTCTTCTACGGCTACAACCAGGGTATTGCTGTCTTGCCAAGCGCAGGGAAAAAAACCTAACTCCCGCAAGTACGCTGGCTCAAAAGTTTTGGCAATGCTAAAGTCTAGGACGCTGCCAGAGACGACTAACCAATCTGTGAGTAAGATGTGTCCGCTAATAGTGCCGATCAGGTGCAAAAACTCTGCCTGTGTCAGAAAATTCAAGCTCCATAAGGCTTTACCTAAAGAACAAGAAATTTTTGCTTGTAAATCGATCGCCTTTTGTAATTGTTCCGAGGTCAGACAACCCGACTCTAGAAGTTTAGCCTCAATTTGGGGTTGAAAATCCCTCATAGTTTTTTAGCTTTTTCAACTGGATTAGCGGCTGTAGCTGTAGCACCAGGCGATCGCCCGACGCGCTGATAAATTCGCCAAGCAACGAATCCCCCCAAGATCAAACCGACTACAATTAAAGGGTTGACGTAACGCTGCCAGAAAATTTGCCAGCTTCTCGCCCCTGGGTAGTTAACTTGCAGAGTGCGATCGCCCAAATCCCAAATTTGGACTCGTCGCGAGTCGGTGGCGGTGACGACGTTACCATCTAACTGGCTGGCTAACAAAGTGCGCGGGTCGCCCAAAGCTTGTCCTAACTGTTCTGCCATTGCTGGTTCTAGCCCCCACCAACTCAGCCACAGGGTAGGTGTGTTTTGATAGTTAAAATATTGGAGAATTCCAAACGGATCTGTAGGTTGAGCTTGCAGTAACAGCTTTTGATTAACGGGGTTGAAAATTTCAAACGTGCCTTCATTCAGCCGTACTGGTGCTGGGAGAGCGTGAGTTTGAGGCGCGATCGCCATGAGTCTCCACGTTGGGGGTCGGTCGAGTTGATCTTTGGGTAAATTCGACCAATCTCGAACTGATGCCGCATCTACCAGTTGAGGAAACACGGGTTGCTGCCCCAAGCGACTAATCGCTCCTAATAGATAAGCTGTTGCGGCTAGTAATGAGGGTCTAGAAGTATCGATAACTAACTGTCCCGGTTGCAAAAACACATGGGGTAAATCGCTCAAAGTTCCCGTCGGACCTTGGTAGCCGCTCCAACTCAAAAACGATTCCCGATCGAGTTGAACGATCACTTCGCCCGTGGGTTTGTTTGCTCCACCGCCTTCGTTGGGAGCGTATGCAAACATCACCTCTAGATTATTCGTCCGCTGTAGTAGGTTAGTCGGCAAAGCTAGTGTTGTTTTTAGAACGGTCTTATCTTGAAGATTGTAAGACTGGATTAAGGTATTGTTAAGGTAAACTTGCGCGGTGAGGCGCTCTCCCTGCTGTCCGTAGGTAGGGGTAAAAGTGGCATTCAGGACGAGATCTAGGTTTTGCGGTCTTCCCCCCAGTTGAGCTAAGTCGAATTGTAGGGGCAATGATTGCGTTCCCGCAGACATGCGGATGACGCTGTTGCGAACGCCAAGTTCTTGAAACGAACGGCTTTGGATATTGGTTCTCGGTCTAAACGTATCGACGCTCTCTAGGGTCAATCCCCGCCCTACTAAAGCTGGCTGATAAAAGTCTGCGGCTAGAGACTGTACGGCTCTGGGATTTGCCCGCACCCGCAATACAGAACCCCGCCGCTCGACATCAGGACCGTTCGGGTCGTTGTGTAGCACGACTTGCGCTGAACCAGGCGTAGCAGGAGCTGTACCCCAACGCCAAAAGATCGGAATTTGATATTCGCGAAACTGGTAGGCTAAAACGCTGTACAGCCACAAGGCAACTTCGGCGCGATCGCGATTCAGCTGGTTGGGAACGACGAGATCGATTTGCTTGTAGAAAGACTTGAAGAAGCCATCAATACTATTATCGGTATACTGTGGCGTAATTTGGAAAAAACTATCTTTATTGACTTTTAAAAATAGATTACCTGTAGGTATATCTCGGCGAGTATCGTTGGTGATGAATAAGTAAGGCTGGATCGATACATTAATATACGATTCTCCCGGAGGCAGAGACGGTATAGGTAGTTTAACAACTGGATTTGCTAGCAGCGATTTGACAGAAACGACCTTCATCGGTTCGCCATAGACGAGCAACCGCACGGAAGAATTCTCATTGAGTACCGATGAGGGTTCCAGCTTTAGCTCCATGAAACTCTTACTAGGGTCAAGTCCACCTCTGGGCGCGGGAACGCTAATTTCAACTTCTGGATTTACTCCGCTCAGGACGATTGAACGATTATAACCGAGCGTTTTTAGGGAAATGACTTCTGCTGATTGGGCTAGCACGGCAGGAGAAACTCCCAGACATAAGCACAAAGGCGCGATCGCGCTTAGCCCTAATTCGATCGCAGTGCGGCTATTTTTCCTATTCAAGACTTTTCTCCTATCGGTCGCACAATCTCTCACAAAATTTTTAATCTTCGCTAATTTTCGATCGGTTGGCACGATCGCCTGTTGATTTTTTGTATGTTTTACCAGTCAAGAAACACTACTCATAATGGCTTGTCTCAATCGACATAAAGTTATATAAAAATAATTCTAATAAGTTGGACAAGTGGCTTATAATATGGGTCTGCAACAGATTAACAAGCAATTCAGCTATTAAATAATAAATAGGCAGTCAAAGCAACTACCCAAATATAACAATCTCACTGCGTTTGTCTCGACCGAGCGATCGCCTTCCTTGAATCTGTACGACAGGGTACGCATAATAGTCTGAGCGTAGGCTATGGGTCTGCATAAATCTGGGTTTGCCTATCTGTGGGTTTGTCTAACAAGGTCTTCAATTAATTCTTCTGACTCCTGACTCCTGGTTGTCAAAATCTAACAGGCAACATAGATTGAGATAACAAGGTAGATTGCTATATAACTTTTAATTGGTTGATTGTAAAAACATCACTGACAATTATAGTTCCGATTTTGTTTCCAGTTTTCCAGTTTTAAGACCGAGCGACCGCTTCACCTTTAGCCTATATCAAGCTACAAATATTCGCTCAATAGAGTATAAATAACTACTCAAGGTATGGTATAAATAAAAACAGTGACTCAAAGATATGGGCAACAAATTATGTCACATTTCTAGTTAGGAGCTTTGCCTGAGTCCATATATACGTAGAGTATATGCATGAACGTGCAGCATATGAAAAAACATAACTACTTAATACATGCAGGCTGGAGCAAATGGCAACAGTTAGATCGAGTATATCGAGAAAAAAGTAGGTGGCAAGTCAATAGCAGATGGATCGATCCTGCTGCCTCCTGCACGAACAGAGGAATCATGAGAAGGGAAGGTCTGAGTCTTGCCATCAGAAATTCCAATCCGATCTCTGGGAATTCAAGGTAAGTAGAAGCCCGCTCCGATTGTATTCTCCCTGCTCTGCGCTTGCTGCACGAGTTGCAACAAGAACCAATAGTTTCATTAGCACGGTCAAATGAATTGGACGCGAGATAGCCGCGACCGATTAACGTAAATAAATGAACTATCTTTGGTCAATTCCGACATGCCTAATCTTTTGAAAGGGCTAAGTGCAGGGGCAATCGCTCTGATCGGGCTGGGTCTGATTTTGGCTTGGCTAGATATGAGTGGCTTTTCTAACTACGATACGGAGTTTCTGGGAGCAAAAGCACTGCAAGCCCTCAATGGAGCTGAACCCCGATATCGGGCGATCGTGTCCATTTTTCCGCCACTAATGGTCTATTCCACGTTGATTGTTGGCTCGGCGATTACCTTGCAAGCCTTGCTAGGGGCGATCGCAGTCGGGTTAATTGTCTGGCAGATGGGCAATATTGCCGTTCCTGCGATTTGGCGTAGCGTTTGGACTGTCTTAATTGTCTTGAACCCCGCTTTTAGCTTAATGCTACTGCGAAGTCCAGTTTGGGTTGCCGTGACGATTTTCTTGATGCTGCTGATGGCAGTGCTATGGATGTTGGCGAAAGGGCAAGAAATACCATCGCTACCGACTACCTTACTCTTAGTTCTATTAGGACTGGGATTAGCGCCCCTAATGCTACTGCGTTACGAAGCTTGGCTAATTTTACCCGCAGTCGCCTTAATCGTTCTGCTGTTATTTCCTACCGAAGCTTGGGATTTTAAAGTAACGGCAATCTTAGTCACCCTATTCATGAGCCTCGTCCTGATTGCGACGTGGTTGTATATGAACTGGATGTTTACTGGAGATGCCTACTATTTTCTCAACAGCCATTACAGCGGGATGAGATTAGCAGAGACTAAAATCTTCTTGCAACAAGAGGATTTTTTGAATAGTTGGTGGCAGAGCTTCGCTTGGCTAGTACAAGTCGTGCCTGTATATTTAGCGATCGCGGGTTGGACGATCTGGAAATCGAAACAAAAGCTGTTATTTACGGCAATTTTGCTATTGCCAGTCATGCTTTTAGTAGCTGGATTTTTTCAGGGAGCCTTTATGGCAGAGGTCAGCCGCTTTGGAGTTTTCTTAGGAATTCTACCAGCGATCGTCCAAATCCAAACTCCAACTCAACTCTGGCAGCGTTCCTTGCTGACAGCAGCTTTAGTCGCCAATTTGGCGATCGGTGCGTCTTTCTTACAACAAGATCGGGTCATACCAGAAGAAGCTATTTTCTGGCGACAGATCTCTGGTCAAGAACATTTGACCACAATTCCAGTACAACAATGGCTGCAACAAAAACAGGCACAAAGACAAATTGCTCAGGTGTTGCACGAAAAACTTTTACCAGGTCAAAAAGTATTGCTTGACGATGCAGTTAACTTTCCAGTGATTTACATGCTCAATGATGCTAGCTACTTTATTTTGCCCTATCAAAACGAGTTTTTCTTGGCTTTACAACAACCAGATTTGCTGACAGATTATATTTTGATTCCAGGGGCGCAGACTCGCGGTAGCGAGCAAGACCGAATTTTATCTTATTGGCCTCAACTAACTGAAAGCACACTGCCAGGTTTTCAGGAGGTATTTGGCAACCCACACTATAAGCTTCTGCAACGCCTTAGCCCACCATGAACCGCTATTCTCGTCGTCAATATTTGCAAGGTTTGTTTGCCACTTCGATGCTGCTCACATTTTGCGATCGCCGTTTTGCTGGCAAAGAGCCAGTATTGCAAGCAGGCAACGCTACCCGTTGGCATCTTGGTGTTGGAGCAGATCCGGCTCAACTCATAGGAGAGATTAAAGCAAACCCCGCCGTGCGAGAATTAGTTCAAGCTTGGTCGCCCGATTTTCTCACTGGGTGGCTCAACTGCGTGAATGGCAAACAAGGCGATTTGAGTTTCTGGCGAATTTGGCATCGACAAGGGTTGCTATCAGCTTGGTTTTCAGCTGGTTACAGCTTACAAGTCATTACCTGGGAAGATGATACTAAATTACCCACGGGAGACTATCACATCTCCCAGCAATACTTAGAAGACTTGGAAGAATTAGCTGGATACATTCGCAAAGCCAATCCTAAAGGCAGACAAACCTACTGGACGCTAGCAACTGAATTTTCCTACTGGCGCGTACCCGCAGATACGTATAACGCCCAAACCGAAAAATACTACGAAAAACTGATGCAAAATCTTTTGCAGGCGAGGGCAGTTATTAAGCGTCAGTTACCGAGTGCTTGGGTAGCTCCCAGTTGGGGTGGATGGATTGTGACGTTTGATTTTCCCGCTAAGGGTAGCGGTAGAAGCATGATTCCCCCTTTTGCCCAGATGATGCAGCAAATGGATGGTGTTGCTTTTCAATCGATGCGACCCAGACCAGCAGGGGAATTTAACCCAGAAATTCAGCGTCCCGACCCAGGCAACCCCGAACAAATTCGCCAGTGTTGCGAAATTTTTTCCAAATACCGCAAATCCTTGATGGTGTCGCACTACGAGCCTTCAATTAAAGAATTTCATCCCAATGGGGGTCGTGCCGATACGGTGACGCGAGACTTTGCGATCATGGCACAACCGAGTTGGTTAAAAATAGTTTCTGACATGGGACTAGATAAGTTTTCTTTAATGCACTACGGTTTGTACAAGAATAATCCCTATAATGCCCTAGATGCCGCAAAGACTTTTAAAGGGGTTATACAGGAGGGAGAATGGGCTTTAGGGTAAAGCACCTCAAAAGAGCGATCGCTATAGTGTTACTCAGCGGAGTATGCGCGATCGCAGAATCATTGCCAAGTTTAGCAGGGGGATTTACTCAACCAAAAAACTTCAACTTCACTTCCCTCAGCTATAGCAATTTCGATACCGACACTTTTCACAAACAAGAAATTCAGTTTTATCTAGAACATGGTTTACAAGACAATTTGACCTTTATTTTCAAATCACCCTTTGCTTGGTCGAAAAATGACGACAGAGGCGGAGATGAAAATTCAGGCTTTGCACCTCAAGAAACTGGTATTCGCTGGCGCTTCAACCGCGATCCCTACTGGGCAACAGCCTTACAAGCTAATATCATCGTGCCTTTAGGTTATGATGCTGACGACGATCCTTCCGGTGCGGGGAATCAAGATGTTGGCTTAGAAGTGAGTTTACCCGTCAGCCGAGGCTTTCAAGTGGGCAAACAGCGTTTTGGTTATGGAACTGTAGAAGTCGGCTATCGCGATTATTTTGGCTCGTCTAGCGATGAGTTGCGTCTCACTGGAGAACTCAGCGTCGATATATTGCGTCGGTTCGCCCTCGCAACCCAATTTTACGGGATTTATCGCTTGCGAGAATCAGATAACGAAGATTTTTCCAAAATCGGCGGACAGATGCGTTGGGGTGCAAATGACAATTTAACTTTGTCTGTAGGTGGTTTTAAAAACTTAACTGAATTTGGTGGCAGTTTTGAAGCTCAAATTTGGTATACATTCGGAGCTGGGAAAAAGGCAGAATCAGAAACACCTGCGCCCCCTACAGAACCAAAATCACCGTGAAGAAAGTCAAAAGTTGAAAGTCAAAAGTCAAAACGTTATCGTATTGATGCAACAAACGGTTAAATTAATTTTGGTGGAGCGATCGCTTATGAAATTAAGCTAGTTAACCCGATACTCTAACTCAGTTTATTTTAACTTTTAGCTTTTGACTTTTAACTTTCATATGAATCTAACTAGAAGGCAATTAATTCGAGCTGGATCGTATGCAGCGATGGGAGCGATCGCCACTCATTTACTACCTGCTAATAGTGCAGCTTCCGAACCTTTTTATGGAATTAATGCTTTCTATCTTTTGACAGAAAGCTATCGGAAAGCAAAGGAAAATCCTCAAGCTAATCTACGTCAAACTATCCGTAAATACCTGCAAGACGAACTGGGATTAGCTAGATTACGCGATCGCAGTAAAATTAATGCAATTCGGTTTCTGGCTGGTAATAACTATCCCTCAGACAAAAGACAAACTGTAAAAAAGGGAGTCAATCGACCGTTTCATTTTGATGCCATGCTGTGGACGACGGCTCAACAAATGGATCGTCGAGTGCTAGATGTTTTAGACGCAATGATGCAGTCATTAGCCGAAATGGAATTTTATCTCGTCCCTGTTTTGGCTAACTATTGGATCGAGTACGGTGGTATTCTTAGATATTTAGAATGGGTAAACAAAATCGATCGAGAAGAATGGTTTGACGCTTATTGCAACCGCAAAGATGAAGAATATTATTTGAAATACAGTCTTGATTTTTATACAAATCCAGCAATTGAAAAATTATTTCAAACTCACATTCAACCCGTACTTCAAGTTTGTCGAAAATATTCTCAAGTGGCAATTCTCGATATTATGAACGAACCACGGGGTAAGAATCGCTACAGTATGGAGAATCAAAAGATTGAAAACAATTTATATTCTCATCAAATAGTGGCTCAGTGGTTAAATCGTCAAGCTAGTTTTGTGAAAAGGAGTTTGCCAAAAGTTAATATTACTACAGGTGAAGAGGGTTGGTTAAATTCTCCTATAGACTTGCAATTAAATTATCTCAAAAACGAAAGCCAGTATTATGAAGGAATCGATCTAAAAACTAATCTGTTTGCGCCAAATAGTACTTTGACAATGGGAAGCATCCACATGTATACCCATGAAGCAGTAGAATTTAACAAGCCTAACGAGTGTGGTAGACAATTCCGCGATCGCCGTGGTTGGGATTATTTACTACAATCAGATCGCCCCCAGACTCCCGAAAGTTACGTAAAAATGGGAGAAGAATGGATAAAATCTCGCGCTACTGTATTTGGTAATAAACCTTGGTATTTAGGAGAAATGGGCTGGTGTCGCTGTCAGTCAGAAACAGATCGTTCTCCTCTCCCAGCTACCGCATTACAAAAAGAACGAATTCCAATTTATCGAAACTGGGCAGAACAGGCTTTTCAATTGGGAGCAAAAGGCGTATTTTTGTGGGAATTAGCAGGGATAACACACCGCGATGAATTTTACGCCATGAACCTGAATCAAATTATTGACGTATTTCCACGATGAAACAGTGACTGGTGGCTAGTGGCTAGTGGCTGGAGATCAGGGGAAAAAGAGAGCTGAGGGAGCAAGAAAATTCAAAATTCACCACTCACTACACCCCACACCCCACACCCTGATAACTGGTAACTGATAACTGCCAAATGTCTACCTACAATACCATCTACAACATAGTGCGCCAAATTCCTAGAGGAAAAGTAGCCACCTACGGACAAATAGCAGACTTAGCAAATCTCTATGGTAAAGCTCGTCTAGTCGGCTATGCTCTTTATCGCGTGGATAAAAACTCTGATATTCCCTGGCAGCGAGTGATTAATGCAAAAGGCGAAATCTCCTATTCACCTCTGCGACATGGTGCAGACTACTTACAAAAAACGTTGCTAGAGCAAGAAGGAATAAAATTCAACTCAGCCGGAAAAATCAATCTTAAAGAATATCTGTGGCATCCTTCTAGAGACATGCTGCATGGAACTATCTTAAGTTCTCTCGATCTATAGAAATTTATAATCGTAAGTATTTGAATTTCTGAATAGTACAAAAGACACCACGTATTGCAATTGAAAGGAAAAGCTAGAAATAGTACTTGCACAGCATAAACCGTTCGCGATCGCCTTTCTCATTCAAACTTAGCAAGCACCAAAATCAAAGATAATTGTTAAACAATCTTTGGTAAGATTGCGGAAGTTTGAATTAAATTTAAAATTATAGGGCGCTCCCCCGTGAAGCTATACGTCTATCACACTCCAGAACTAGTACCTGGAGACTGCAACCCAGATTGTGCGATCGCCGTAGACGTACTCAGAGCCACGTCTACTATAGCAACTGTCCTAGCCGCTGGTGGCGAAGCCGTTCAAGTATTTAGCGATCTAGAACAACTCATGCACGTCAGCGATAAATGGTCGCCAGAAAAACGACTGCGGGCAGGAGAACGAGGCGGGGGAAAAGTTGCAGGCTTTGACATGGGCAATTCTCCCCTCGACTGCACCCCAGAAAGAGTTGAAGGTAGACGATTATTTATTAGTACAACAAATGGGACTCGCGCCCTACAAAAGATCGAGAATGCTCCAACTGTAATGGCAGCAGCTTTGATCAATCGGGCAGCAGTAGTAAAGTACGTATTAGAAAAACAACCAGAAACAGTCTGGATTGTCGGTTCGGGTTGGGAAGGCAGTTTTTCATTAGAGGATACAGTTTGTGCGGGAGCGATCGCCCATAGTTTATGGGAGAAGACTAGCTTACCAATCGAAGAAATAGCGGGTAACGATGAAGTCATCTGCGCGACTGCGCTATTTACCCAATGGCAAGATAAGTTATTAGAGCTAATGCACCAAGCCAGTCACGGTAAGCGGTTGTTACGCCTAGACTGTCACGAAGATCTAAAATACTGCTCTCAGACCGATATATTAAACGTGGTTCCGATCCAAAAAGAACCTGGGGTTTTAGTCAAGCTGTAATTGATGCCAACACTGATTCTAACTCCACGTCACACAGCAGACACACAGGAGCGAGTAGTAAGTAGTGCATGAAGAAGGGGTGTGGGGGAGCCAGTGCGGTGCGGGGGGTTCCGCGCCCTGAAGCAACTAGCGTTGTAGGGTGTAGGGTGCGGGGAATTTTGAATGCGTGAATTTTGAATTGCTCCCTTGTCCTCCTTGTCCCCCTTCGCCCCCTAATCCCCACTCCCTTCGGTCGCGGGGAAGAGCGAGTTCCCCCTTGTCCTACTCCCTGCTCCCGACTCCCGACTTCCTGTTTTTCAGAAAAATTAAAAGCGATCGCAGCAGCCAGTTGCCAATTGGGAATGCTAGATTGGCAGAGATTTAATCTAAAGTTCAGGTTAACTAAACTTAATCTTTATGTTGCAGCGACGATCTTATGCTTTTGCCGCTGGGGTATGCTTATTTATTGCTCTACTGGGTGTACCGCTGATAGTTGCTAACTACAATAACTATCGAGAGAACGGAATTGCTCTGCTGAGACCGCAAGGAAAAAACGGCTTAGATATTCCAAAATCAGGAGTTTTATCCCTAGTTTCTCTTTCTCCCAACGAGAGAGCAGGACGATTACAAGCGATCGCCCAACAATCTAGCTCTCGCGAGCGCAGCCGCGCCCGTTACCTTATAGCGAGCGACCTTATCATACAACGGCAAGGCGACAAAGCGATCGCGGTTTTGCAAGATTTAGAAAAAGATTATCCCGAACTAGCGGCTCATATCGCCCTCAAACGCGCCCAAGCGTATTCTTTGACGGGAGATAAGGTAAGAACTCAAGCCGCTTGGCAAGACTTACTCCAGCGCCATTCTAAAAGTCCGGTAGCGGCAGAAGCCTTGTTCGTGCTGGGGAAAAACGAACCGCAATATTGGCAAGAAGCGATC